>JBDSQP010000341.1:0-5209 GCA_039929755.1 Aeromicrobium sp.
ATGTTGACCTTGTGCTCGCCGAGGATGCCGTTGATCGTCGCGAGGACGCCGGGGGCATTGCGGTGAACGTGGACGAGACGGTGACGGGTCGAATCCGAAGGCAGGTTGAGCTCAGGCATGTTGACACTCAGCGATGTGCCACCGTTGGCCACGTAGTTGTAGAGCTTGGAGGCAACGAACCGGCCGATGTCCTCTTGCGCTTCCTCGGTCGACCCACCAACATGCGGTGTGAGGATGACATTGGCAAGACCACGCAGGTCTGACTCGAATGGTTCGCCCTGACGCTTGGGCTCGATTGGGAAAACGTCAATGGCCGCGCCCGCGATGTGGCCCGACTCGATGTGCTTGCGCAAGGCCACGGTGTCGACCGCGATACCGCGCGACAAGTTGAGGAAGAGCGAACGCGGCTTCATCAGCTTCATCTCGTCCTCGCCGAAGAGGCCGGCGTTGCCCGGCCGTCCATCGACGTGAAGGGTCACGACGTCCGACACCTGCAACAGGGCCTGCAGCGTCGAGCAGCGAGTCGCATTGCCGAGGGCAAGCTTGTCGTCGATGTCGAAGAAGTAGACCTTGAGGCCGAGCGCCTCGGCAAGGACCGACAGCTGGCTGCCGATGTTGCCGTAGCCGACGATGCCGAGGTTGCGGCCGCGGATCTCGTGGCTTCCGGCGGCCGACTTGTTCCAGATTCCGGCGTGCATATCGGTGTTCTTTTCCGACAAGCGGCGAGCGAGCGAGATGATCTCGGCAATCGCGAGTTCGACGACGCTGCGGGTGTTCGAGAATGGGGCGTTGAACACCGCGATGCCGCGCTTTGAAGCTGCGGCCAAATCGATCTGGTTGGTGCCGATGCAGAAGGCGCCGATCGCGATCAAATCAGTGGCGGCCTCGAGGACCCTGTCAGTGATGTAAGTCGTCGAGCGGATGCCCAGGACATGAACGCCCTTGATCTTCTCGATGAGTTCGTCTTCACCGAGGGCACCGGCAAGTGCTTCGACCTGGTAGCCCTTGCTGCGCAAAAAATCGGCGCCATCGGCATGAATGTTCTCGAGGAGGAGAACTTTCAGCTCGGCGTCATCGATCTTCGCGATCGGGTTCGGATCGTTGTTGGTCATAGTCGTCATCGTGGTCACGCGGTTTCACCTCTCGTCGTCTGTCCTGACACGGTTTTGTCGATAACAGTGCGACGTGAGGGCCCAGGCGTACGGTCCCGCTGTCAATGTTTGAGTCGCTCCCTGGTGGTCACCCACCTCAACGCCAGTCGCGAACCCATTGTTCCAAGTGTAGGGGCGTGCCGCGATATCACCGAAATCGGCATACGGAACACCGGCGGGCAGCTATGTTGCGCGTGCGCGGCGGCGTTGAACGGCGTTGCCCAGCCGCATGGCCGCCCTCGAAACACGTGGTGCCTTGCGGGCCATTTGCAGGACGGCCTTGTCCAGCGGAGTCTGTATGGATTCCTCGGGAATGAAACTGTCCGACTGGTCGTGGGCGTGAGTCACAGCAAACAGCTCCCAGATGCCAGGCACGCCCTTGAGCTCGCGATCACCGCGACTCTCGAAGCGCAAGCCGGAGCCGACAACCAAATCGTGGACAGTCCGTGACACCAACACCTCACCGGGTCCCGCCGCAGCGCTGACGCGGGCCCCTATGTGGACCGTCAGGCCAGTGATATTGATTCCGTCGCGTTCCAGTTCGCCCGTATGAATCCCAGCGCGCACCGCAATGCCCAGGCCTTCGGCTTCGCGGCAGATCGTCTCAGCACACCGGATCGCCTTACTGGGCCCATCGAACACACTCAGCGTTCCATCACCGGTCACGTCCACCAAGTCACCGCCGACGCTTTCCACAGCCAGCCGTAGCAAGCGTTCATGCGCGGTTCGCAACTCCCGATGTTTCGCATCACCGACACTCGCGAGCAACTCGGTCGAGGAGTGAAGGTCGGTGAACAACACGGTGCCGAGGAACCTGTCCGCATCGGCCGAATGAAGAGCACCGGTGGCGACCTCCTCGACATGGTCAGCAGCCGGCAGCAGAGCCTGGCCGATAGACGCGCCAAGTGGCGTCGGCGGCAGAGGATGAAGACTGCCCGATTGAAGGAGTTCGACCACGTGGAGCGTGGCCGCCTGAGGCACGGGGCTGGAGGGAAAGCACAGGACCCGGGTAGGAACCTGGACCGACCTCAGCACGTCCTGGATGTCTATCTGAAGCATCCACTCGTAGTAGGAAATCGCAGCCACAGGCGTGGCCGAGCACCGCTCCAGAAGAGCGGTCAATCGCCGATTGTGAGGGGTCGCCTGAAGGGGATCCCACATGTCGATGACACTGCCGGAGCCCCAATTGGTCACGGCATGTAGATAGCCCTCGGCAAATTTGGTCGCTTCCGCCTCGGTCCAGCCATGCAACTCCTCGCTCGACTGCACTCCCTGGCTCGTTGGGTTGACGAAGATCAGGCCGCTGACTCGCTCGGGCGTCTTGGCCGCGACAAGGGCCAGCGCACCACAGGTGCCGAACAACCCGACCAGAGTCGCGCGGCGCATCCCCACCGCATCCATGATCGCGAGGACGTCATCTGCTTGCTGCTCGACAGTCGGTGTGTACGGCACTCGGTCGGACAGGCCAAAACCCCGCCGCTGAAAGTAGACAGTCCTCGAATAGGTCGCACCCCGCTCGTACAAATGGTGCATGTCCGGATCGGTCCAGGCGAGATCCAGGTGCATCACACATTCGAGGAAAGCGACGACGTCGACCGGACCCCTGCCCACTACTTGATAGGCGAGAGCCGCGCCTTCGCGATCGATGTAGCGCGTAGCTACCGGATCCATGCCAAAGACACTAGCCCCGGCGGACCATTCAGGGAATCGCTAATCAGAACCCCTAAGCCGTGCGGGCACGGCGCCTTTGCACCGCGTTGCCCATGCGCAGGGCTGCGCGAGACAGAGCCGGTGCTCGGCGGGCGCCCAGGAGGACAGCCCTGTCCATCGTTGTCTCGATAGAGCGCTCGCTAAGCACGATGTCGACTTGTTCGCCGGCATGAGTCACTGCGAACAGTTCCCAATGACCGGGGACCCCCTTGAGCTCGTGCTCGCCTCTGCTGGCGAACCTCAACCCGGAACCAACCACAAGGTCGTGCACCGTACGCGACACCAAGACCTCTCCAGGGCCGGCTGCCGCGCCCACGCGAGCGCCGATGTGCACCGTCATGCCGGTGACGCTCGCGCCGTCACCTTCCAGTTCCCCGGTGTGAATACCGGCCCGAACGGCGATTCCCAGATCCTCGGCTTCACGGCAGATCGTCTCCGCGCACCGGACTGCCTTGCTGGGTCCGTCGAAGACGCTCAGGGTTCCGTCGCCTGTGACGGCGACCAGTTCACCACCGGCATTCTCCACAGCCAGCCGGACAAGGCGTTCGTGTCCTGAGCGCATTTCACGGTATTTCGCGTCACCGACATTCGAAAGTAACTCGGTCGAGGCGACGACGTCGGTGAACAACACAGTGCCAAGAAACCGGTCGGTATCGGCAGAATGATGGGTGCCTGTAGCCACTTCTTCGATGTAGTCCGCGATCGGTAGCCAGGCCTGACCGATGGACGCCCCGGGCAGCGTCGGCGGCAGCATATGGAAAGTGCCGGACGGAATGAGTTCTGCCGCGTAGCGAACGGCGGCTTCGGGCAGGAAGCCTGACGGTATGCCCAACACCCGTACCGGGACCTGAACCGATCTGAGCACATCCTGGATGTCGAGTTGAAGGATCCATTCGAGATAGGTCTGAGCCAGTCCTGGCGTGGCCGAGCACCGCTCCAAAAGAGCCATCAGCCGCCGGTTGTAGGCCGAGCCTTGGTCCGAGTCCCAAAGATCGATCAATCTGCCCGAGCCCCAGTTGGCATAGACGTCCCGGATGTCGGCGATCGCGACGGCCACTTCGGCCCCGGTCCAGCCGTGCAAGTCTCTGCCCGATTCCAATCCCTGGCATACCGGACTGACGAAGACCATGGAACTGACTCGTTCAGGTGCTTTCGCCGCAACAAGGGCCATCGCACCGCAGGTGCCGAACACCCCGACAAGAGTCGCACGGCGCATCCCGACCGCGTCCATCACGGCAAGAACGTCATCGGCCTGCTGTTCGAGCGTCGGGGTATAAGAGACGGGGTCGGACAGGCCGAAACCGCGTCGCTGGAAATAGACAGCACGCGAATAGCTCGCAGCACGCTCATAGACACGGTGTATGTCCGGATCGGACCACGAGAGATCCAGGTGCTGGCCGATCTCGAAGAAGAACACGAGATCGACCGGACCGTCGCCGATGACCTGATAGGCCAGGGCGGCACCGTCACGATCGATATAGTGCGTGGGCACCGTGTCCATGACCGGATTGTAGTCTTGATGGTCAGAAAACAGTCAGTTATCCCGGCGATGCTCGGGCTCGTCGGCGTTGAACCGCATTGCCCAGCCGGACGGCGGCGCGAGCGAGCCGCGGCGCTGGAAATAGACCGTGCGCAAGAATCGAGCCATCCGCTCGACGTTGTAATTGATGTCTGGATCGGTCAACTGTAGGTCCAGGTGCTGAAAGGCCTCATAGAAGTGCACGACGTCAAACGGGCCGTCGCCCACGACCTGATACGCCAGAGCGGCGCCGTCACGATCGATGTAGTGGGTCGCCACCGGATCCATGCCCAAAACTCTAGACCTTCGAATCTGGAATCGGACGGTTTCGCGAGCGCCTGCCTACCCCGCCCGTAGGCGCCGGCGCTCGACGGCGTTGCCCAACCGGACGGCAGCCCGCACGAACCGCGGGGCCCTGCGCGCGGTTTGCAAGACCATCCTGTCCATCGATGTCTGCATGGATTCCTCAGCGGGCACGTCGTCCGGTTGCTGACCGGCACGGGTCACAGCGAACAACTCCCATCGACCCGGCACACCCTTCAGCTCGTGCTCGCCCCGGCTTTCGAACGTCATCCCGGAGCCGACAACAAGGTCGTGAACTGTCCGCGACACGAACACTTCACCCGGCTCGGCGGCCGCACGAACGCGAGCGCCGATATGCACAGTCATGCCGGTGACGTTCATCCCGTCGCGCTCGAGTTCGCCGGTGTGGACGCCACAACGCACGGCAATTCCGGCGGCTTCAGCCTCTTGGCAAATGGTCTCGGCGCATCGAACCGCCTTGCTCGGTCCGTCAAAAACGCTCATGGTGCCATCGCCGATGACGGTC
>JBDSQP010000342.1:0-3381 GCA_039929755.1 Aeromicrobium sp.
GTAAGCGCTACTTGAGCTGGCCGTCGATCCACTTGAAGCGCGCCTGGAACCAACCCTTGAGGTAGGCGATCTCGCCTAGGTGAGTCGGGGAGTACGCCTCGTATCGGTCGGTGAACGTACCCCACAGAGCACGGTCATTTGCAGGCGCCGGACCGAGCGAAGCGGCGAAGCGGTCGGCGTCATTGTCGGCGATGTCCTTGAACATCGATCGCTCCTGCTTCCAGCGGTCCTTGAGTGCTGTGAGGAACACGGGGTCCTTGGTCAGCTGGACATACCAATGCGTCTTGTCGGTGCTGTGATTGGGCGAGCCGTGTCCGCGGAGCCACCATCCTGTGGGCAGGGCGACCGTGGTGCCGCTCGTGGCACGAGGCGGTTTGGCGCCGGCGCTGCGGTCGAAGTCCCACACGGGTCCCATGAAGAACTTCGCCTTCGGGTCGGTGTAATCGCTGATGTGGAAGAAGTTGCTGCGATAGAAATCGCCGTCGTTCTCCTTCGTGAACTCCTTGACTAGGTAGTAGTCAACCGCCGAATCGATGTCGAGATACTTCGTCCAGCCGGTCTTCGGGTCCTTGAAGTTGGGACCGTACAGAACCTTTTCGAAGCCGAGGATGCGCTTCTTCATGGCGGCGACCTTGGCATCGGTGATGCCCTTCTGGCTCTCCGTGCCGTCATCCTTAGTCTTGCGCTCGTCAGGATCCTTGAACGCATAGGGGATGTGGTGATCGCCGCGGAAACCGGGGACGCCATCGCGCTTGAAGTGCGGATCGATCTCGATGACGACGCCCTTCTTTTCGTCAATGTTGACCCGGTCCTTGTCGATCTTGATCGACTGGATTAGCTCATAGCTGCCTTTGTAGGTGCCGTTGACATACAACTCGGCGAAGTGGCTCTTGGGCGTCCACTTGAGCCCATCGAGCCTCTGGCCGATGTCGAAACCGATCGCGGTGCGCACCAGGGTCCAGTCGCCGAAGTTGGCGAGCAAGAGCCACGTCTTGTCCTTGGCAAAGCCGAAAGGTGACTGCTTGTGGTCGAACTTGAGTTTGTACGGATGCTTGACCTTGTCCGCCGTCGAATTGCCGCGGACGGTGATTTCCTCGAGGTCGAGGGGACGCGTGGCCTTTCCGTCGGAGACGATCAGCGCCTTGCCCTTGAAGGGCTGGCCCTTGATCGTCGGGTCCTTGCGCGAATCCGTGGTGACGTAGATGGCGTCACGGCCAATCGACTTCGGCCCGGGCGCGAATGTCTCGGTCGCCGACTTCGCACCTGGTGATCCATCGATGCCAGCCGCGACCAACCTGTAGGGCTTCTTGCCATTGAGCTTGAACGTGGTCTTGACCGTGCCGTCGGATGACTCCGTGGCTTTGTCGCCGATCTGCTTCCATTGCTTGTCGTCCCAGACCTGGAGCGCGAACTCGCGCCCCTTGATGGTCGGCGATGCCTTACCGCTTGCTTCGCCGTCGGAGCCGAGACGGTAGACGCCTAGGGAAACCTTGTCCTCGGCCGCCATCACGGTGACCGCGTCGCTGGTGACCGCATCAGAGCCACCTAGTGCCGGAGCGACAACGCGGAACCTGCTCGACTCGGCTTTTGTCGTTGCCGAGAACGAGTAGGTTCCGTTGGCCTTCGTCTTGCCGGAGGCGTACGACTTCCATTCCTTGTCGAACACCTGCAACTCGACCGTGCGCACCTTCTTTTCCCCGATGTCACCGCTGAGTGTGAACTTCTGCCCGAACAACGGCACCTTCACCGAACTTGTCGGTGCGGCCGGTGGTCCGGAGCCGCAGCTGACGAGCATGGACGTCGCGGCCAGGACCAATGCAGCCACGAGAGCAGTTCGACGCATCAGGCGGTTCCCCGATTTCGTTTCATAAGAGAAAATATCAAAGTTCTCAGGAAGATTACGCGTTCTTGATCGGGATGTCAGCGTTAACGCCAATAACCGCGCGGATCGGACGCTTGGTCCTACCGTTGAGCCATGAAAGTCGGCTCAACGTCCCGGAGGCTGAATGAGTGAACCGACTGCGGCACAGTTCTCCAAACGGCTGAGCCTTCTCCAGGATCCCGTCGAACTCGAGAAAATCCGGCGCTACTTCAAGACCGGCCCGGGGGAGTATGCCGACGGTGACGTGTTCATGGGCGTACGCATGGGTCACGTCTTCGCTCTCGCCCAAGAGTTCATCGACATGGAGCCGGACGAGATCGAGAAACTCCTGGACGATCCGATCCACGAGATTCGCGCCGGAGCCTGCAGCATCATGTCGAAGCAGGCCACGCGCAAACGGACTACCGACGAACGCCGAAAGGAGTTGTTCGACCTCTACCTGCGCAGACATGACCGCATCAACAACTGGGATCTCGTCGATCTTGCCGGCCGTCAGGTCGTCGGTGCCCAGCTGAACGTCAAGCCGCGCGATCTCCTGCATGACCTCGCAGCCTCCAGCAACCTGTGGGAGAGGCGGACCGCCATCACGGCCGCGAGCGTCATGCACGATGGCGACCTTGACAACTTCTATGCGATCGCAGAGATCCTGTTGCACGATCCCGAGGACATCATCAACAAGTGCGTCGGCGGTTGGATTCGCAACGCTGGCAAGATCGATCAGCCGCGCCTACTGAGGTTCCTGGACGAGCATGCTGCGACGATGCCGCGGGTGACCTTGCGCTTCTCGATTGAGCACCTCGACAAGGAAACCCAGGCGCACTATCGCGCGCTCAAACAGGATTAGTTGCTTTCGGCGGCCGCGACCTGGCGCTTGACATCTTCCATGTCGAGATCGCGTACGGCCTGAATGACCTGCTCAAGAGAAGTCGCCGGAAGGGCGCCTGCCTGCGAAAACACGAGTACGCCATCGCGGAACACCATGAGCGTCGGGATCGACGAAATCTGTGCCTGAGCAGCGAGTTCCTGCTCTTCTTCGGTGCTGATGCTGCCGAAGGTGATGTCGCCGTGCTTTTCGCTGGCCTCTTCATAGATGGGCGCGAACTGGAGGCACGGGCCACACCAGGAAGCCCACCAGTCGACGAGCGTGATGCCCTCGGCGGTAACAGCCTCTTCAAAATTGTCCGCGGTCAAAGTAACGGTTGCCATGGTGGCCCTTCCAAATCGGGTACGCCTTCTACAACCAACCTACGGGCGCAGTGATTCCCTTTCGAGGCATGGACGTTGGTCACGGAATTTCAAGGTAGGCCTAATGTGGGTGTCGTCGTCGGCGTGCCCGTCGCGACCAGATTTAGGGGAAACATGAATAAGCGTTCACTGGCTCTTGCCGCGGCCCTGCTGGCCACCGTCACTTTGCTCTCGGCCTGCGGGAGCAGCAACAGCAGCCAGAGCACGCTGGAGAAGGTCAAGGCCGCCGGCACGATCACCTTCGGTACCGAAGG
>JBDSQP010000343.1:0-2952 GCA_039929755.1 Aeromicrobium sp.
AAGTGGCAACCCGAGCCCGCGCAGGTCTGGATCATGGCGTTGTACGTCGCCGGACTGTTCTTCCTGGCGGCAGGAATCCTCATCAAGGAGAAGGCAACCGTCGCGGCAGGTTCCGGTTTCGATCCCACGATTCGTACCGATTGCTGGCCCCGACTCCCGGAGCCGAAGCAATTGACCTGAACGTCTGGCGCCGCCTTGCCCGCGGGTTTATCGTTCGATCACCAGTCAAGGAACAAGTTTTGTCCAGAGAAGTTTGTCCAAGGGGATTGCGATGGGTCTGAATCCGAAAGATGCGCTGAACGTCGCTCAGGAAATTGCGACAGAGTCAGTCAAGAAGTCTGCCGAGATCGTCGAAAGTTCAGTCGAGGCCCTCAAGGGCAATGTGGCCGAAGGCGTCGGTGGAATCGTCAAAGGCGCCACCGATATCGCCACCGGAGCCGCCAGCGCGCTTCAGGGCCTGGTCGGCAAGGGCAAGAAGGACGGCTCCGAATAACACTCATACTGAAGTCATGAGTGACTTCGACCCCGAGGCAGACTCCGTCGGCGATCAGGTCTGTTGGCTCCACCGCGTTTGTCAGAATTGCGGCGCGCTTGCCGACGAAGCTCAACCGACCACATGTGAGCGGTGCGGCGCAACAGAGTTCGGAGATTAGTCCAGTGTTCGGAACCCCTTCAAATGTCGCCATCGGCGATCTGTCGTTCGACGTGTGGACGGCGGGACCGGCCGATGGCGAAGCGGTGCTGCTCCTACACGGCTTCCCGCAATCTGCCGCCGGCTGGTCTCTCGTGGCGCCCCACATCGTCGACGCCGGCCATCGGGTCATCATCCCCAATCAACGCGGGTACTCATCCGGAGCCCGCCCTGTTGAGGTCGCGGCATACGGCACCGACGAACTCGTGGGCGACATCGTCGGCTTGCTCGATGCCCTCGAACTGGGCTCGGTCCACCTCGTCGGTCACGACTGGGGTGCGGCCGTCTCATGGCCGTTCGCCGTCAGCCATCCGCACCGCGTACGCAGCCTCACCGCTGTCTCGGTCCCGCACCTCGCGGCATACGGGCGGGCGCTTCGAGAAGACTCTGACCAGCAACAACGCGCCTCCTACATCGGATTGCTGCGCCAACCGGGCAAGGCCGAAAGCCTGCTGCTCGAGAACGATGCCCAGAGGCTGCGTGCCATGTATCAGGACGCGGTCCCTGCCGAGCAGGCCGACGAGCACCTGCGCATACTGACCGAGCCGGGCGCCCTCACGGCGGCACTGAACTGGTACCGGGCGATGACCGCCGATCTTGGCGATCTGCCGCCGGTCAAGGTGCCCACGACTTATGTGTGGAGCGACCAGGACACCGCGATCGGCCGCGCCGGCGCGTTGCGTTGCGGAGACTACGTGGATGCGCCGTATGAATTCATCGAACTTTCGGGCACCAGCCACTGGATCCCCGAGCAAGCGCCCGAGGTCCTCAGCAACGCGATCCTCGCGCGGATCGCCTCCGTCTAACTTCCACCGGTTCGGCTCAGCGGCCAACCGTGCGGATCATTGAGAGACCTGTCGACGCGGATCGCGTATTCGTTCCAGTCTTCGGCCCGCATGGCGTACCACTCGCGCTGACGTTGGGCGAGGATCGCGAGGGAGCCGGCCCCGATGTCAGAGTGCCGCGCGCCCATCTCAACGGCCACTTCTCGAGCGGCTCTGGCATCACAAGTCGCGTCGTGAGCGTTGTCGATCGACACCCCGTAGTAGTCACACACATTGGTCAGCTTGCGTTTGCCCAGTCGACCCCGTTCGATGCCCCAGTCGATGACGTAGGGATCGACGACGTAGAGACGATCCCAATCGGGCTGATGCACGCCCCAACGCTCGGCCTCTGCTCGAAGCATCGTGAGGTCATAGGGGGCGTTGAAGACGACAAGACCCGCACCTCGGTCAATCACCGACTGCACCCAATCGACCACAACGGCGATGCCGGCGGCCGCGCTCTGTGCATCGGCGACCTGGGCATCAGAGATGCCGTGAACCTCCGAGGATCGGGGTGGAATCGGCATACCGGGATTGACCAGGCCGACGAGCTCCCCACCCTTGTCGCCGAGTAGGCCATAACTAACCACGCGGTCCTGGCACGGGTCAACGCCCGTGGTCTCGAAATCGAGGGAGGCGAGCGGCGTCATGTGCCAACCGTCGTGATCGCCGCGATCGGGCGGCGCCGGTTGGCAGTTCGGGCAATAGGTCTGCCAGCCGCCATGTGGCCCGACCACGGAGCCGGCGTCGACTTCAACCCATGACTGACACCCTGTGCATTGGTCGCGAAACTTGTTGCTGGCCACTGCGAACCTCCTGGCGTACACGGTAGTGGTGCGTTCAGACAGTCGAATCTGTGCATAACTGGTACATTTGCCCTACTTATCTGGCATCCTTGTCGCTAACGACGAAAGATCCCACATGCGCAGCCTCGATTCACAGAAGACCCTGATCACCGGCGCGGCCAGCGGCATTGGCTTGGCGACAGCGAGGGCGGCCGCCGCCGAGGGCGCCGTGCTGATCCTGACCGATATCAACACCGAACTCCTCAAGACAGTTGTCGCCGAAATCACCGCCGCGGGCGGACGGGTCGCCTTCTCAGACGCCCTGGACGTTGCCGACCACGACGCCGTGACAGCGTTTGCGAAGGCTGTCCACGAGGAAGTCGGTGCGATGGACATCGTCATGAATGTGGCCGGCATCTCGACCTGGGGACGCATCCAGGATCTCGAGCACCACCATTGGCGTCGCACGGTCGAGATCGACCTGATGGGGCCGATTCACATCATGGAGTCGTTCATCCCGGCGATGATCGAGGCCGGTAACGGTGGCCACCTCGTCAACGTCTCCTCGGCCGCGGGACTTCTTGGCCTGCCATTGCATGCGCCATACAGTGCCGCAAAATTCGGACTGCGCGGTGTCAGTGAAGTCCTGCGT
>JBDSQP010000344.1:0-2044 GCA_039929755.1 Aeromicrobium sp.
TTGGGGATCGGCCGAACAACAGGAAACGTACCTTCCGGCCTTTGCCAGCGAAGACATTCCCACTGCCGCGCTCACCATCGTCGAGCCGCGCGCTTTGTTCGACCCGTTCGTACTTGAGACCAAAGCAACCAAGACGGCGGACGGATACACCCTCAGCGGCGTCAAGTCTGCCGTTGTGCGAGGTGCCGAGGCCGAACTCTTCATCGTCGGAGCCGATCTGGATGGCAATGGCCCCGCGCTCTTCATCGTCGAGTCCAGCACAGTAGGCGTCACGATCGAAACAGACCCGTCAATGGGTCTCCGCGCCGCCGGACTGACTCGCTTGATTCTCAACGACGTCAAAGTCGGCTCTGATGCCCTCCTGGGTGATGGATCAGCCGATGACTACCGCGAATGCATCCGACTCTCACGCCTAGCGTGGTCTTCGCTTGCCCTGGGCACCGGTCGCGCTGTACTCGAATATGTGTCCGAGTATGTGAAGACCCGAGTCGCGTTCGGCGAACCTATTGCCAACCGCCAGTCGGTTGCGTTCATGGTCGCCAACATCGCGATCGAACTCGAAGGTATGCGGCTCGTGACCTACAAGGCCGCTTCGCGCGCCGAGCAAGGGCTCGACTTCTCACGTGAGGTGGCGCTCGCGCGTCGCCTTGCCACCGAATACGGCATGAAGATCGGCACCGACGGCGTTCAATTGCTCGGCGGTCACGGCTTCGTCAAGGAACATCCGGTCGAACGCTGGTATCGCGATCTGCGTGCCGTTGGCGTCATGGAAGGCACACTCCTCGTTTGAGGGGTGGAGAGGACATACCCATGATCAATCTCGAAACTCCCCGCAAGTTCCGCGCCTTTATCGATCAGGCGAACCAGGTTGCTGACAACTTTCTGCGCTCCAACTCGCGCAAGTACGACCTTGCCGAGCACGCGTACCCGAAGGAGCTCGACACTCTCGCCGCGCTCATCGACGGTATGAGCGACTCCGGCCAAGGTCAGGGTGCCGGCGCGACCGGTGTCCGCCGCGAAGAAGGCGATGACGAAAAGGGCGCCAAGGTCAAGAACGGCACCAACATGTCGTCCCTGCTCTCGATCATTGAGATGTGCTGGGGCGATGTGGGCCTGCTTCTGACGATGCCGCGCCAAGGCCTCGGCAACTCAGCCATCGCCTCGGTCGCTACCGACGAGCAACTCGAACGCTTCAAGGGCACGTGGGCCGCCATGGCCATCACGGAACCTTCGACGGGTTCGGACTCGGGCGCCATCACGACAACCGCCATCAAGGACGGCGAGCATTACGTCCTCAACGGCGAAAAGATCTTTGTGACATCCGGCGAACGCGCAGACTCGGTCGTCGTCTGGGCCACGCTCGACAAGAAGCTCGGAAGGGCCGCGATCAAGTCATTCGTCGTCACCAAGGACACACCCGGCATCAGGGTCGAGCGCCTCGAGCACAAGCTCGGCATCCGCGCCTCTGACACTGCGGTCATCGTCCTCGACAACTGCCGTGTGCACGAATCAAACCTGCTGGGCGACGCCGACGTCGACCCGAAGGAAGGCTTCGCCGGGGCGATGGCGACATTCGACAACACGCGTCCGCTGGTTGCCGGTATGGCTGTCGGTTGCGCCCGTGCGTCGCTCGAACTCATGAAGGAACTCCTCGACGAGGCCGGCATCGAGATCGACTACGACAAGCCACTCAACTCGCAGTCGCACGCCGCTGCTCAATACATTGCGATGGAAGCGGACTGGGAAGCCAGTCTTCTTCTGACCATGGAAGCCGCCTGGCTCGCCGACAACCGAAAGCCGAACTCGATGGAAGCGTCGATGTCCAAGGCCAAGGCGGGGCGCGTCGGCAACGACATCACCCTCCGCTGCGTGGAACTTGCCGGCACGCTGGGCTACAGCGAGCACTCGTTCCTCGAGAAGTGGTCACGCGACTCAAAGATCCTCGACATTTTCGAGGGCACGCAGCAGATTCAGCAACTCATCGTGGCTCGCCGCCTACTCGGTCTGTCGTCGACGCAGCTTCGCTGATCGCGGGGGCGTCATT
>JBDSQP010000345.1:0-16860 GCA_039929755.1 Aeromicrobium sp.
CGGTCCTTGCAGGGATCCTCAGCCCGGGCGTCTGAGGACGGGAAGGGTCAACGACAGGGCCGCCCTGTGCAACCGCGGCTGGAACGTCGGCACTGCCTGGACGCGCAACCGGCGAGTGAGTTCCTTCACCCAACTGGCCGCTCGTGAAGCCCGAAATGACCAACAGCAAGAAGAGGCCGAGCAATCCGAGGATGAGCAGGAGCCAATGCGCCGTGGGCTGTCGTCGTATGTTCGTTCTCACGAATTTGCGTTAGTGGCTTTTTTTGCCAAGCCAGGAGGCACAGTTGGCGGAGATTCGGGCGAATGCGCCGGCTCAGCCGCGTTCGTTGATTTTGCTGTGGGTGCGGCATTGGTCGTCGCAGTCGCTGTTGGCGTTGTTGGCTGACCCGTCGAGGAGTTGGTCGGGGACGAAGATGGTTTGGTCGTTGACGATCCCGATGTTGATTGAATAGTGACTTTCTGCGGAGTAGGCGAACCCTTCTGGCCCTCGGGTTTCGTCGTCGAGGTGTCAGTCGTCATTGACGACTCAGAATGTGCAATGCCGGGAATTTGCAGGGGTGCCTCCAAACCGGGGAGTATCACCTGACCGAAAACGCTAAACGCTACGGCGGCTGCACCGAGGACGAGAAAGCCGACGAATCCGCGCACGACAAAACTGATGATGCGCTTGCGCGTTCCGGTGTCATCGGTGAATACCGAAGTATCGGTCTTTGTGGTGTTCATGTCCCTCCGTCCACTCTGAATCATAACGTTGATCGGCTCATGATGGATCGAACCCGAATCTGCCCGTCACGTCATTCGTCACTGCTGAAGCCGGGGAGCGAATCCAGCAGGATCTGGCGGAATGGTGCCGTCGCACCGAGTTGGCTGAGCACACCAATGCCGCCGACCCAGACGCGGTGGATGAGCAGGTATTGGGGCGGCAAATTGATCTTCATGGCAGTACCGAATCCGTCCGCGTTGGGGGCTGTGACGCGCAGCATCTGCTCGCGCATCCATTCGCGGTTGAACGAAAACAGGTCTACGCCCGCGGGCTCGGCGAACGGACCGATGTAGCGTGCGATTGTTTCGGCATCGAGATCGACACCCGGGCGCAAAAAACCTTCCTCGCGGAGACCGTCGACGACCGAGTCGAAGTCGCCTTCGACGGCAAGTCTGAGCAGTCGCCCCATTGCCGGCGGCAATCCCTCGGGAAGCCTCGCGACGGCTCCGTAGTCGACAACACCGATTCGGCCGTCGGCGAGGATACGGAAATTGCCCGGGTGGGGGTCGGCGTGGAGCATTCCGGTCCGCGAAGGCCCCGAAATCAGGAACCGAACGTAGAGCTCGCCGAAGTGATCGCGCTGTTCCTGTGTGCCGTTCGTGATGATCTCGGCGAGTGAGTATTCGCTTTCCATCCACGTCGTTACGAGGGCGCGCTCGGTGTGCGTGATGACTTCGGGGACCACGATCTCGGGGTCGCCGTCGAACTCCATCGCGAACAGCTGTTGGGCAGAGGCCTCGAGGGAGTAGTCGAGCTCTTCGGCGACCCGCTCCTGAAGTTCTTCGACCAGCGGCTTGATGTCAACTCCGGGTGCGATGACGCCAAAAAGGCGTGCAACCCGAGCGATCTGCTTGAGGTCCGAGAGCAGTGCCTTGGCGGCACCGGGGTACTGGAGCTTGACTGCGACTTCGGTTCCGTCGGCCCAGATGGCCCGGTGTACCTGCCCGATGGAGGCCGAGGCCGCCGGCTTGTCCTCGAAGGAGGTGAAGTCGCTGCGCCACCCGGCGCCGAACTCCTCGGTCATGACTCGATGGACGAGATCTGGAGGCATCGGGGGAGCGGAGTCCTGCAGCTTGGTCAATGTTTCGCGGTATGGGCCCGCAATTTCATCGGGCAGGACGGACTCGAAGATACTCATAGCCTGGCCGAATTTCATGGCTCCGCCCTTGAGTTCGCCCAGCACCTTGAAGATCTGATCGGCGGTACGCCGCTGGACCTCGTCAAGCACCGCGTTGGCCGGCACGCCGACCATACGTTTGCCCACGCCCCACGTGGTGCGCCCCGCAAATCCGACGGGTAGGGACGCCAGGCGGGCAGTGCGTGCGAACGCATTGCCCGGCATGGGGCGCGACTTCGGATCCTCGGGAGTTGCCACTCATACAGGATAGGTGGCGACCGCGCGGATTACGCCGCGACGAGCAAGGTGCAACTGCACGACGGATGAAAACTCACCGGCCAGATGCGGCGCTCGCGATAGTGCGGACCCAGAACCAGACAATGTCCTGCGGTCTCAGCAAGAGTCTCGTCGCAATGGGCGATGACTTCGGCGGCGATGACTGTCGCGGCAGCATGGAGAGTGGTCGCGCAGATTGCGGGCGCGGACGTGAGCCTGGACTGTCGGCCGAACTGCGTCATCAGGGCGGGCCATGCGCTGTCCCAATCGGACCGATGGAGATCGTGACAATTTATGCACGGTGTCCGGCCGGGGCGTACAAGCGGTCCGATGCGTATGCGGTCCTCTTCGACCACGACGCGCAGATGATCCTGACCGGCATCCATCGCAGCTTCGAACTGCCGTCGGCCTGGCTCGCCGTGATTGACGATCACCATAAGATCCGCACGTTCGTCGGCAGGTGCCGCAAAGCCGGACCGAATGAGGATTGCCGATGCAACCGCGGTGAGTTCGATGCAGGCTTCATCGGTTCTGAGTGTGACGCGAAACCGGGATCGTTGAGTTATCCGCTGAGGCGGCGAACCGCTAAGGCTCGCGAAGCGGGTCTCACCGGCAAGTAGTGGATCGGCCGGGAAATCCCATGACCGTGCGTCGAACACAAGTCCGGCGGACACGAGCTCCTGAACCACCTGTGCCACGTCGCCGGTGAACTCCGGAATGTTGGCTGCCGCTACCTGGACGATGCGGCCGAGTTCGCGAATTCCGTCGAGCAGGTGGATGACCGAAAATAGGCCCGGCTGGTCTCGGAAGACATAGCCGGGAGATGTGCCGATCTGCAGATGGTGCGCGTCGCGTCGCAGCAGGACGGCACCGGGTCGGAGAGCAGGTCGAATCGTCATGAACGAAGCGTCGCCGTTGCGGGAGAAACCCGCCAGCCTCTCGTCCACAGAAGCGGTGGCCGTGGCGCACAAAAAGCGGAGGACCCGGTGCCGGGTCCTCCGCGATGTTTTGGGGAAGTCATATTGGGGGACGTCTCGTCGAGGAGACGTTGGTGCGCTAGGCCTTGCCAAGGATCCTGTTCAACTTGGTGCCGCACACCGGGCAGATGCCCTTGGCCATGCGTGTGCCCTTGTCGCTGACGTGAACCTCGCCACTCGCCTCACGCTTGTCCTTACATTTCACGCAGTAGAACTCGCCACTCCATGTTTCCGACATTGCGGCCTCCTTGCCGTGTGGTGCTGGTCACATTCAGCGTACGCGCGGGAACGTCGAATCACGCTTAGCGCGGCCGGAAGCGCCGAGGCGTGTCGAAATGCGCTCAGAACGCAAAAAAAGCCCGGTGACGTCTGCCTTCCCCTTGCCGGCGTCACCGGGAACTGTGAGCACGAATCACGCTAGGTCTACCCGAACCCGACTGTCCACAGAATGCACATATCAGTTGTCCACGCTTGTGGATAAAGTTGGGGATGACTTGTGGGGAACGCCGTGATTCATTGTGGAAACGTACCGATCGCCCCGTGCATAACCTGTGCGCAAACCTTGGGTAGCCTCAAGAACAGTGCGCCTGACCTGCCCAGATGCAGCCGGCTTGATCACTGAAAGAAAAGTTGTGAGAACACCGCGCTACGGTTAACGCGTGACCGAGATCGAGGTGCGTCGCAGTGCGCGACGAAAGCGTTCCATTCAGGTCCGCCGAGAAGGAAACAAGACGATCGCCCTCGTCCCGGCCCATGTCGCGGATTCCGAAGCCGACGAAGTTATTGCCCGGCTGGTCGAGCGGCTTGATCGTCGCGAACGCCGCAAGCAGGTGAGTGACGACGACTTGATCGCCCGGGCATCGAGATTATCGGCCGACTATTTTGGCGGCAAGGCTGTGCCGTCATCGGTGCGATGGGTTTCCAACCAGAACGCCCGTTGGGGATCCTGCACGACAACCGACAAGAGCATTCGTCTTTCCGACCGCTTGATCGGCATGCCGCTCTGGGTCATTGACTATGTGCTGGTCCACGAACTGGCGCATCTCATTGAGGCCAATCACGGCAGGCGGTTCTGGGCTCTCGTCGCCGCCTATCCCGAAACCGAGCGGGCTAAAGGTTTTCTTGAAGGCGTCGCACACCAGCAACCGTGAGGTCAAGCACCGAGGTGTCGGTGTCGACAGGCAGGGCGTCGACGTCCCACCATCGAAGGTCGTCTGACTCTTCACTGATTACCGGCTGAGCACCCTTCGGAGCGATCGCCACGAACTGCACATCCAGATGATGCGATGGACGGATCGGGCCGCACGACGGACCCCCACAATTGGGTACGGCGTGATGGGAGAGCCTGACTGGCGTCGGGTCGATTGACAGGTTGTGGATGCCGCTCTCTTCGCGGCCTTCCCTCAATGCGGCATCGGCAATCATGAGATCTTCGGGTTCGCAGTGGCCGCCGGTCTGCAACCAGCGACGCATGACTTTGTGAAGAGTCAACAACACCTGTGAATGGTCATGGGAAAAGATCAGCACGCTTGCGGTCAGGTGATCTGGGTGGCATGTCCGTTGCATCGCGTCAGGGTTCTCGGCCAGGTGCATGAGGTATGTGCGGCGCAACCGATCCTGACCGGACTCTGGCGCCTTCCAGGTTGCCAGCACCGCGCGCGCATCGTCATGCAGTGTCACTCGGGGCTTCACTCCCTGGGAGTGCCATCGTCGGAAGGACTGGCATCGGACGAACCCTCGTCGGATGGGCCGGCGTCGAGCAGCTCGTTGAGCGCGGCATCGAACTCGGCGTCGCCGGAGTCCTTCTGCTCGCCCTGGGCGAATCCGAGCGGGTCGTCGAGGTCAGAGCTGCCGGGCATCAAGTCGGGATGGGCCCATACGGCGTCGCGGGCTTCGGGGCCTTGACGGTCACGAAGTGCAGCCCACAGGGTCGTGGCCTCGCGAAGTCGCCTCGGCCGGAGCTCGAGCCCTACAAGTGAGGCGAAGGTCTGCTCTGCGGGACCTCCTGCGGCGCGGCGCCGGCGCATGGCCTCGGCAAGAGAAGCCGCGGCCGGCATACGATCCTTGGTGGCCTGCGTGACGACCTCGTCGACCCAGCCCTCGATGAACGCGAGCAGGGACTCGAGCCGATCGAGCGCCGCCTGTTGGGCCGGGGTGCGCTGGGGTTCGAAGAGTCCGCCGGCGAGGGCTTCCTGGATCTCCTCGGGACGCGAAGGATCAAGATTCTGGATCTGGGATTCGATCGCCTCGATGTCGATCGTGGTGCCTCGACCGAATTCCTCGATGGCGCCGATGAGTTGCGGGCGAAGCCACGGAGCGTGCTGGAAAAGACGATGATGGGCGCATTCGCGCAGCGTCACGTAGAGCATCACGTCGGCGTCGCTCTGTCCGAGGCCTTCGCCGAAATTCCTGACGCCTTCGGGAAGAACGGCTGCAACGCCGGCGGGTCCAAGCGGCAACCCGACATCCGTGGAGGAAGCGACTTCGCCTGCGAGGCCGGCGAGAGCCTGCCCGATCTGCTGGCTGAACATTGCGCTTCCGGCCTGACTCAACATGGCGATGAGCGGGCCAGCCATTGCTTTGGCTTCTTCGGGGATCGCCGAAGCCATGGCCGCGACGACGTTTCCCGCGATCGGCTCAACGAGTTGTTGCCACGTCCCGGCCGTGGACTCGATCCATTCGGCCTTGCTCCACGCTGTCGCGGTGTGCGCGCCGGCAGGAATCCCGGTGGCTTGGTCGAGCCATAGTTCGGCGAGGCGTACGGCGTCGTCGACCGCACCCACCTGGTGGGAGTTGGGTGAAGGGTCCGGGCCTGCGGCGGCGAGCGCGTGACGGGCGACGTCCTTGGCGACGTCGAAATTGACGCTGCCCTCATGCGGCGCGAACATCTGCTGCATCTGGCTCATGAGGGCATTCATGTCGGGCATTGCGCCACCGGTGAAGCCCGCAAAGAGGCCCTCCATCGGCGTCCCTGCGAAAGGGTTCTCGGGGGGTGTCTCTTCGTCGCGGTCTTCTGGCTCGGCCATAACTCCAAAATAGCCGGTCGCCGGTAATCCCCGTACGCTTGAGTCAATGAATGCAGTGCGCCTGATCGATATCCGCGACACCCCGTTGAGTCTCGACGAGGTGTATGCCGCTGTGTCCGATGAGCGTGCGGGCGGCATCGCGCTGTTCATCGGCACCGTTCGCAATCACGACGAAGGCGAGGACGTAGACGCGCTCGGCTATTCGTCGCACCCCACCGCCGAGGCGGAGTTACAAAAGGTCGCCGACCGGATCGCCGGGGAGGTCGATATCGTCGCGCTCGCGGCGGTCCACCGCGTCGGTCAGCTGGAGATCGGGGACATCGCCGTGATCGTCGGGGCGTCCGCCGAGCACCGGGCTCAGGCCTTTGAGGCGTGCCATCGATTGATCGACGAACTCAAGACCGACGTCCCCGTGTGGAAGCACCAGACGTTTTCGAGCGGCGACGCCGTATGGGTCGGTTCACCAGTTGATACGACCGCCTAGTCTTTCCCTGTGACCGAGCCCAGTCCTCGTACGACGAGTACCTCCGCGATGAGTCGTCGCTACGGCACCCTCGTGGTCGCCGCTCTCTCGATCATCGTCCTGACCTGTGTGGCCTTCCTGGTCCCCGTCCCGTACGTGACGATGAAGCCCGGACCGGCGTTCAACACGCTAGGCAACTTCGACGGCAAGCCGATGTTCACGTTCGGCAAGGGAATCAAGACCTTTCCAACCACGGGCTCCCTCGACTTCACGACCGTTTCCGTAACGCGCGCTGACTCCCATGTGCCCCTCGCAGAGGCAGTGCGTTCCTACTTCGACCCCGAGATCGCTGTTGTTCCCAAGTCGCTGATCTATCCCGATCATCAGGATGAAAAGCAGTCGACCAACGAGTCCGCAGCTCAGTTGGCGGGCTCGAAGGACACCTCCAGCGCAGCGGCGCTCACGGCGGCCGGCTACAAGGTCACCTCGCTGCCCGCAATCCAGGCGGTCCTCAAGGATGGCGCCTCGGCAGGCAAGTTGATGGCCGGCGACGTGATCGACAAGGTCGATGGCATCAAGCCTGCAAATGCCGAAGGGGTCGTCAAGGCGATCGGCGCGCACAAGCCCGGCGACACAGTCGAGGTCACGGTGACGCGTAGCGGCGTTCAGCACACGGTCAGCCTGGTGACGAAACCCGATGCGAAGGACAAGAAGATACCGAGGATCGGCATAGCGCTCGGCGCGAAGTTCGTCTTCCCGATCAAGATCACCAACAATGTCGGCAACGAAATCGGCGGCCCCAGTGCCGGCACGATGTTCGCCCTGGCGATCTATGACAAGTTGACTCCCGGTGCACTGACGGCAGGCAAACAGATCGCCGGCACGGGTGAGATCACCGGCGACGGCGTCGTCCAGCCCATTGGTGGCGTACGCCAAAAGATGGCCGGTGCCCAAGACGCGGGCGCCGAGATCTTCCTCGTCCCGACGGCCAACTGTGCTGAAGCCGCCAAGGGTACGGATTTCGGTTTGAAACTGGTCCGGATCACGACCCTCAAGAGTGCGATCACGGCGCTCGAAAAACTTGCCAAGGATCCCAAGGCCAAGGTGGCGTCATGCAGTTGATGCCCGATTCGCCCCTGCGACAGGTGGCCCTTGAAATCGAGGCGCACGTGGCGCAGGAGGGTTGGGATCAGCCGGCCAGGCTGTATGCCCTCGTCAACGCCGCGGACTTGTTGGCCAGAGAGCCGGGGCTCGCCGAGTCGATGGGACTCGAACCCGATGCCACTGGCTACATGTCGATCGAGCAGGACTCCCTTCCCGCCGACAGCAACCTTGAAGATGCCCTCGCCCATATGATGTGGCCCGATCAGGTTGTTGGCTGCGCAGCGGTCGTTGAGCGCATCATGCTTCCGCCGGCGGTCGAGGACGAGTTGCCCGAACACCCTGAGGACCTGCTCACCTTCGTGGCTGGACACCCGGATCGTCAGGAAGTTCGCCTTGTCGCCGCTGTGACCCGCGAGGGTGGCGTCCACAGCGCAGTACGCGCGCGAAGCCCAGAAACCAGCGAATTGCTCGAAGGACCGGACCTCGTACCGGGACTCATCGCCCAACTGCAACAGACACTGGCAGACTAGAGTCAAAGACTCAGGAGACGCGTGAGCGACATATTTGGAAAACCCCGTAAACGGCCGCAGAGCCCTCGTGCCGAGCGTCGCCGCAAGGTGTTGGTTCCGACCCTTGTGACGCTCGCCGCCCTGCTGCTCGCTGGCTCGATCTTCACCAGCATCTGGACCGATCGCCTCTGGTACAAATCCGTCGGGTTCAGCAATGTCTTCGGGACGATCATCGGTACGCGCATCCTGATGTTCATCGTGTTCGGGCTCGTGTTCGGCATGGTCGTCCTCGCCAACATCGTCATCGCCTACCGCACGCGTCCCGTCACGGTTCCGATGCGTCGCGACGATCCCGCATACCGCTACCGCGAAGCCCTGAACCCGATCCTCCGCCCCGTTGTCATTGCGGCGGCGCTCATTCTCACTGCCATCGCCGGCTCTGTTGCCGCGGGCAAGTGGGAGATCTTCCAGATGTGGCGTCACGGCACCCCGTTTGGCACCAAGGACCCGCAATTCCACAAGGACATCAGTTTTTATGTCTTCGACTACCCGTGGTTGCGATTCCTGACGTCATACGCATTCAGCCTCATCGTGATCTCGGTGTTGGCCGTCATTTTCGTCAACTACGTCTACGGCGGATTGCGCATCGCCAACCGTGGGCCGAGTTTCACCCGCGCGGCCCAGGTGCACCTTTCCCTGTTGATCGGTATCGGCGTCCTTCTTCGTGCGGTTTCTTACTGGCTTGATCGTTTCGGCCTTGCCATCGGTGGTTCTGGAATCTTCGACGGCATCGGCTACACAGACGCGCATGCCCGAATTCCCAGCAAGAACATCCTCATCGCGGTTGCCATCGTCTGTGCGTTGCTGTTCTTCTCGAGCGCCTTCCTCAAGGGCTGGATGCTCCCGGGCATCGCCATCGGTTTGCTCGCGCTCACCTCGATCCTGATCGGCGGCATCTGGCCAGCCGTCATGCAGTCCTTCCAGGTCAAGCCTTCCGAGCCGGACAAGGAGGGCCCCTACATCGCGCGCAACATCGAGGCGACGCGAGCGGCCTTCGATGTCAGCGGCGTCCAGGTCGAGAGCTATACCGCCAAGACGGCTCTGACACCGACCGAACTCACCCAGTCTGCCGAGTCCAGGGTCAGCAGCCGCCTCCTCGACCCGACGCTGATCGCGCCGGCGTTCGAGCAGTTGCAGCAGGTGCGTGGCTACTACTCGGTGCCGCAGACACTTGATGTCGATCGCTACCGGATCGGCGACAACAAGCAGCCGCAGGACATCATCATTGCCGCCCGGGAGCTCGATCTGACCGGCCTGCAGGCCAGCCAGCGCAACTGGGCCAATGACCATACGGTCTACACACATGGCTACGGAATCATCGCCGCGCGAGGCAACGAACGCGGTTCGCAAGGTCAGCCCGTCTGGGTCGAGAAGGACATTCCTCCTACCGGCGAACTCAAGCTCACGACCGAACCCCGGATCTATTTCGGCGAACAGTCGCCCACCTATTCGATCGTCGGCCGACCCAAGGGTCAGGCTCCGATCGAGGTCGACATCCCGCGTGGTGGCTCTGCATCGGCCAAGAGTTCGAAGCCAAACGCCACTCAGAACACCTATGAGGGCAAGGGCGGTGTGCCGGTCGGCAGCATC
Source organism: Aeromicrobium sp. (assembly GCA_039929755.1). Lineage (GTDB taxonomy): Bacteria > Actinomycetota > Actinomycetes > Propionibacteriales > Nocardioidaceae > JACMOZ01. The sequence continues at coordinate 9,886 of JBDSQP010000345.1, forward strand.
TTCAACAAGGCGTTGTATGCCTTCAAGTTCGGCGAGCCCAACATCGTGCTGTCGAGCCGCGTCAACCAGGACTCCAAGATCCTCTATGACCGCGAGCCGCGCGACCGGGTCAACAAGGTTGCACCGTGGCTGACCGCCGATGGCGATCCGTATCCGGCTGTCGTCAACGGCAAGGTCGTGTGGATCGTCGATGCCTACACGACGAGCAACTCGTACCCGTACTCCCAGCGTCGTTCACTGGAAGAGGCGACTTCGGATTCGCTGACCGGCGCCAATGGATCGCAAGCAGTCCTGCCGCGTGACCAGGTCAATTACATGCGCAACTCGGTCAAGGCTGTTGTTGACGCTTCCGACGGAACTGTGAGCCTCTATCAGTGGGACACGAAGGACCCTGTGCTGAAGACGTGGATGAAGGTCTTCCCCGGTGTAGTCAAGCCCAAGTCGGCCATCTCGGCCGGACTATTGGAGCACCTGCGCTACCCGGTCGACCTGTTCAAGGTGCAGCGCGACGTCCTCAGCCGCTATCACGTGACCGACGCGCAGACGTTCTACGAAGACGGCGAACGTTGGAAGGTCCCCGAGGATCCGGCGGCCAGCGGTGGCAAGTTGCAGCCCCCCTATTACCTGTCGATCACGCAGCCGGGTCAGGCTTCGCCGAACTTCGCGCTGACGAGTGTTTACCTGCCGAACAGCAGGCAGAACCTCGCCTCGTTCGTGTCGGTGAACTCCGAGGCGGCCGACAAGCCGAACTATGGCAAGTTCCAGATTCTGCAGTTGCCCAGCGATACGCAGATCCCCGGACCGAACCAGATGTCCAACCAGTTTGACTCGGACAAGGGCGTGTCCCAGGCGTTGCTGCAGTATCAGCAATCGAAGTCGACGACGATCCTGTACGGCAACCTGCTGACCCTCCCGGTCGGCGACGGATTGTTGTATGTCCAACCGGTCTACATCAAGCGCAGCGCCCTCGAGGGTTCATACCCGGTGCTGCAGTTCGTGATCGCCTCGTTCGGCGAGAAGGTTGGGTTCGGCCAGTCCCTCGACCAGGCGTTGCGGGTTGCCTTGGGCCTTGAGGACGGATCGTCCGTGGACACTGGGGGAGACACCACAACTCCGCCTCCGTCGTCGGATTCTCCCAAGACCGCGGCGCAATATCTGGCCCAGGCATCGGATGCCTACAGCAAGGCCCAGGACGCGCTCAAGAAGGGCGATCTGGCGACATACCAAAAGCAGATCGACATCATGGGCAAGGCAATCTCCGACGCTCAGGATTCGCTGAAGACGAAGTAGGACCCCGATTTGTTCGGCCGAGAGGTGCCCCGTAGACTGAACCTACCGACGCGGGGTGGAGCAGCTCGGTAGCTCGCTGGGCTCATAACCCAGAGGTCACAGGTTCAAATCCTGTCCCCGCTACAAATTTCAGGCTCGGATCCCCTTGGGATCCGAGCCTGAAAGCATTTCAACTTGACTCGATCATCACAAAGTCATCACTTATTCGCTCCGGTCGGCGGTTTCGCCGCCCTTGGTCCGCGCGAGCATGGATTGTCGATGGTCGTCGCGGTCTGTCCTGGTGTCGGGTGCCCACCTACCGGGCATGAAGACAGAGATGAAGCCTGCGATCGGGCTCGATCCGTTGCTCAGCGTGAGGGATCTTGCCGCCTACCTCGGTGTGCCCGTCGCGACCATCTACGACTGGAGGGTCGACGGGAAAGGTCCCTGTGGGCTCCGCGTGGGGCGCCATGTGAAGTTCACGCAGACCGACGTTGCCGCGTGGCTCGACTCGATGCGCGAGTCTCGGCCGGGGCAGACCAGCTCCGGTCGGTGATCTGAGATGGCGGGCCGGCCCCGCACCGCGATCGGCACCTTCGGCGAGTTCACGTACGTCGCCGCGCCACACCAGAAGGTGAGGGCGCGAGTCCGGTTTCGCGACGACGACGGCCAGCTACGGCTGGTGCAGGCGACGGGGGAGTCCCGCAAAGCGGCCGAGCGTGCCCTGAAGGCGAAGCTCAGCCTGCGCGAGAGCTACGCGGCCGGCTTCGGTGAGATCTCCGCGGACATGTCATTCAGCAAGCTGGTCGACGTCTGGCTCGCTGACCTCGACCTCGAGAACAAGATCGCCGAGAGCACCCGAGCCCTCTACGAACGCAACATGCGTCAGCTGGTGATGCCCGCTTTCGAGAACTACACCTTGCGTGAGATATCGGTCCGCAAGGTTGACCAGTTCATCAAGACCTTGGCCGCGACCAAGAGCTACAGCACCGCGAAGCAGGCCCGGACGGTCCTCAGCCTCGTGTTCGGACTGGCGGTCCGGTACGACGCATTGCGGGAGAACCCAGTCCGCGACATCGCTAGGATGCACAAGCCGCCGTCGCACGCGATGGCGCTGACCCTGGATCAGGTCGATGCTGTCCGGGCCGCCGTCCGATCCTGGCGCCGCGAAGGCGGGCTCTCCGGGCCCAAGCCGGACGGCCAGCTGGAGCAGATCATCGAGACCATGCTCGGCACCTCGGCACGCATCGGCGAGGTCCTGGCCATACGCAAATGCGACGTCGACGTGACCGTGCTGCCAGCAACGGTCCGGATCTGCGGGACCATCGTGTCGCCCACCGGGAAGCCAACGTACCGACAGCAGCAACCCAAGACTGCGAAGTCGACGAGAGTGGTGTCTGTGCCGAGCTTCGCGGCGGAGGTGCTTCGCGAGCGACTGGTGATGGTCGTTGATGAGCCTTCGGATCACCTGATCTTCTTCACCCGCAATCACACCCCGTTGACGACCAACAACGTCCGGCGGAGGTTGCGGACGATCCTGGACGGAGCCGGGATCTCTGGGGTGACGCCGCACTCGTTCAGGCGGACGGTGGCTACTGTCCTTGATCGGGCCAGTGGGGCCGATCTGGCAGCGGAAATGCTTGGACACACCTCCTCGAAGATCACCAAGGAGCACTACATCCAGCCCGACGAGGCTGTGAATCCAGTGACGGCCGAGATCCTGGAGTCCCTCGCACCTCGCACGGGCAAGCGGGCGGGCAGGTAGGAACAGCTCGTCGGTCTTCCGCGGACACCGCGACGGTGGTGGCGAATCGCCACCGCGGCAGGGCCTGCGGTGCGGACGGAGGACCGGTACCTGTCGACCTCATGGAGAGTCCCCGGACTTTCGACGCCTGCGTTGATCATGCCGACAACTGTCCTCCGACAGCGCACCAAAACCCGCCCGGGAGAGGCCCGCCCGGGGTCGCCCGGGTACCCCGAATCACCCCGGGCGCCGCTGCCGAGCGGAACCGGCGCAACTAGCATCGGAAGGGGAGCGCGGTATCCACTGGTTACACAACCATAGAAGATCTTATACTATTGTGTTATGTCAAACATCAGCGTTGTTGAGGCCGCCCGACGGCTCGGCGTCGGTGTGCCACGAGTCCACCAGCGGATCGCGGACGGCTCGCTGCGCGCTGAGCGCATCGGCTCCCAATGGGTCGTCGACGAGCTGTCGCTGCTTCGGGTCGCCGAGCGCAACGAACCGGGTCGCCCGCTGTCGGCACGCTCGGCCTGGGCGATCATCGCGTTGGCTGAGGGCGACGATGACGCACTTTCGCGGCTGGCACCGTCCGAGCGCGCCCGCGCCAAGTCTCGCCTTCGTGAACTGCTCGACCTGGTGGCCGAGCGACCCCAGGGCGAAGCTGAAGTCAGCCGCATTGCTTCAGCTCTGCGTCTGATGTTCCGCAACCGGGCAGATCGGGTACTCCGCAAGGCCGCCGCCGCAGACCTGCCCGGACTCCGCGACGACGCCCGCTGGCGTTCCCTCGCCAGCTCGGCGGTCAGTGGCATCGCATCGCCGGGCGTCGACGGATACCTTGCTGGCCACGACGTCGACCCCCTGTCGCGAGACTTCCTGCTGATGCCAGCTGACGGCGAGGCCAACGTGATCATCCACGTTCTCCCCGAGGGGCAGCAGGCCTACTGCGACTCCAGGCTGCTGCTGGCAGTCGATCTTGCAGACCAACGGGGCCCCCGCGAAGAGCTACGTGCAGCCGAGTTGTTACGTGAAATCGCAGAGGCGGTCGAACAATGATCGTCCTCCCGACCATGCCTCCCGAGCAGACCGCATCCTGGCTCGGAATCCTCGACCTTTACGACCGGCTCAACGACGGCTGGACGCTCATCGGCGGACAGCTCGTTCACCTGCACTGTGCTGAGCGTGGGGAGTTCGCAGTGAGGCCCACCAACGACGCCGACACCGTGATCGATGTGCGGGCTGACCCGACGATCCTGCACACGTTCACCAAGGCGCTGGAAGATCTTGGATTCAAGGCGGCCGGGATCTCCGCGGAAGGTCGACAGCACCGGTGGAAACGCGGAGAAGCATCCATCGACGTGCTGCTTCCCGAAGGCATCGGTGAAACCGCCAGCCAACGCCAAGGCGTCACCGGGAGTCCGACCCTCCCAACGGCGGGTGGCACACAGGCCCTAAGGCGGACCGAGGTCATCGCGGTCAGGGTGGACGGGCGCGAGGGCTTCGTGCGCCGACCGAATCTCGTCGGCGCACTGGTCGTCAAAGCTGCAGCGCACACCAACCCCGGTGACCACGACCTGCGCCGCCACCGCCGCGACTTCGCGGTTCTTGCTGGGCTGATCACAGCCCGGGACTTTGCAGCTGAGGCTGTGAACGGGACGGACCGGCGTCGGCTGGGCAGGATTGCCGCCGCGATCGAAGGGGATCGCGAACTGCTGCTTGAGATTCCGGGTGCCTCTGATTCGATCGCTCGACTCAAGGCCGCCGCCGCCATCGAGACCTGACCATGGACCCCGCCCGTCCACCCCGGGCGCTACCCCTTTCAGAACGGCCACACGTCTGGCACCGTGAGGTTGGCTCAGTTTTTCGACGGCATGTCGTGGGTCGGAAGTTGCTGCATACCTTCATGTCGAGGAGGTGTGATTCGGTGACGGTTTCTGTGCGCGGGAGGAGCTACTCGGCGCGCCTAGGCCTTCGATCCCACGTCCTCGGCCGCAGATGTGCGGTTTGAACGCGTCATCATAAAGTCAGCGCATACTGAGGTACGCCGCCCCACTGAGAACTGGCTCACGGGAGGCCGCTACTACGCGGCCATGGCTGTCTCTCCTGTGCCGCCCGCTGACTGCATCGCTGATGCGACCCGCGACCCGCGACCTCGCCCTTGCACCTACCGCTGGGCTGCCCTTCGGCCTCTCCGTTGACGACGCAGCCCGGATTGCCGCCGCCCCCTCCACGGCACACCCGTCGCTGTGCGGCAAACGCGGCGGATCGACGCACCCAACGGGCACGGTTCGGCGCCTCACGGTGATGCAGCTCGAAGGTTCCCAAAAGCCCAGATGTGGACAACGATTCCGGGCCGCACACAAGGATTCGCCGACAAGTCCGACAACGATGGACCTACCCGCCGCCTCGAGCGCGTGGAGTTCGCCGTCCGCGAAAACCGCTACGCTGCCGATCCTGAACCGACACGCAGCATCTCCTCGTCTCGGTGCCTGAAACCGTTCTACCTGATCACCACTGCCGGGGTCGCCGCCGCGCGCGGCACCGAGACCGGGAGCGTGAAGGTTCGGTTCATCCGGTCGCAGGGCCGCCGTTTCAGATGAATGCAGGGTGAAGGCATCCCCGCGCGCAGACTCTTAGACTTCCCCCTATGCGAGTGGTCGTAATCGATGACGAGAGGCGGATGGTGGAGCTCATCGTGAGCTACCTCCAGGAGGCCGGCATCGAGGCTCACGGATTTCACGACGGACGTGCTGGTCTGGCCGCGGCACGGGGCGAGGGCGTCGACGCTGTGGTCCTCGACCTGATGCTTCCAGCGATCGGCGGCATTGAAGTGTGCCGCCGGCTCCGCAAGGAGGGCAACTCGGTGCCGATCCTGATGTTGACCGCGCGGGGGGCGGTCAGCGAGCGAGTCGCTGGGCTTGAGGCCGGCGCCGACGACTACCTCGTCAAGCCGTTCGCCCTGGAGGAGCTCACTGCGCGCTTGCGCGTGTTCCAACGGCGGCACGAGGCGGGTGATGAGGACGAGCGTCTCGTGCTTGCCGACCTCACGGTCGACCCCGACGCGCGGCGTGCATGGGTTGGTGATGTCGAGCTTGATCTACCGAGGCGTGAGTTCGACATCTTGGTCCCGCTGATGGAGAACGCCGGTCGAGCGGTGAGTCGGTCATACATTATCGACGAGGTGTGGCAGGACGAGCCCGACATTCAGAGCAACGCGTTGGACGTGCATATGTACCGTTTGCGGGCGAGCATCAGCGAGCATTCTGATTCCGTCACGATCACCACCTTGCGTGGCGTCGGCTGGCGCCTGGAAGAGCGGACGTGACGTGGTGATTCGCGCGCGGTCACGCCTGACCATCAAGCGTCGACTGGTTCGCAACGTGGCCATCGCGATGCTGCTGGTCCTCGTCGCGACGTCGGGATTCGTCTACTGGCGTGTCGACTACGGGCTCGGCCGTCAGCTGAATCGCGACCTGCGCGCTTACACCGACCTGGTCACCCAAGCCGTCGAATCTCAATCGGACGTGCCGACCCAGACCCCTGGCCAGTGGTACCAGGTACTCGATCAAAACGGCGACCTGATCGGCGGGCCGACCAAACCGTTTCGGCGCCTGCTCACCCCCAATCTCGAACGCCGTGCCCTGACAGAAGGTGTCATCCACGCCGACCGTGGATCTATTGCCCGGCCTGGCACCAGCACGCTCCGGATCAAAACGACCACATGGGACGGGCCGAACGGCCCGGCAATCATTGTCACGGCCATCAGTCGTCGCCCGCGGGACGAAGCGCTACGGGAGCTGTTGGTCCAGCTCGCGATCGCCGACGTCCTGGTGCTGATCGCTGCCTCCTATGTCGGATACCGCACCGCGCGTGGGGCGCTGGACCCAGTCGAGCGCTATCGTGCCTCGGCGGCCGGTGCGGGCGAGACTCCGGGCGTCCGGCTGCCGGTGGACGTAGAACGAGAT
>JBDSQP010000346.1:0-6561 GCA_039929755.1 Aeromicrobium sp.
GCGCGAGCCTCTCGGGCCACGACATCCTCACCGCGTTGGCAAACGTCGCCGGTATGGACGACATTCGCACAGAGACCGACCCGACTCGCCTCCGCCCAAATGACCCCGTCGACATCGTCGGCGACAATTCACGGATCCGAGAGGACACGGGCTGGGAACCCCGGATCGCCCTCACCAACACGATTGCGGACTACCTCAAGGCCCGCTGACGGCGATCACGAACCGCTGTTGACCATCCCGGCGCCAACGGTTGATCCCGTTGCTTCGTCGATGAGGATGAAGGATCCGGTTGTCCGGTTCTTGCTGTACGGGTCACAGAAGAGCTGTACAGCCGAGCGCAACGTCACCCGCCCGATCTCGTTCATGGCCAGCGAGGTGGACTCGAGGTCTCGATGAAGCGTGTTGATGTCGAGCCGGTACTTGATGTCCCTGACGACCGCTTTGCCCATACGGGTGGTGTGTTTGATGACGAATCTCTGCTTGTTGTTCATGGGTTCGCTCGAGAGCCAACAAACCATCGCGTCCAGGTCCTGAGAAACTTCCGGAGCGTTACCGACACGACAAATCATGTCGCCGCGAGAGACGTCGATGTCATCCTCAAGACGCACCACGACTGACATCGGCGGGAACGCCTCATCTACCTGCTTGTCGAAGACATCGATTCCGGCGATGGTCGACGTCATACCGCTGGGCAGTATGAGAACTTCGTCTCCGGTTTTGAACACGCCGCCGGCGACCTGTCCCGCATAGCCTCGGTAGTCGTGGAATTCATCGGACTTCGGACGGACGACATACTGCACCGGAAGGCGAGCGTCGACCAGGTCGCGGTCGGATGCGACGTGGACGTGCTCGAGGTGATGAAGAAGTGAAGGGCCCTGGTACCACGGCATGTGCTCAGAGCGCGTGACGACGTTGTCGCCCTGAAGGGCCGACAACGGAATGATGGTGAGATCGGGGACGGCCAGCTTTGTCGCGAATGATGTGAATTCATCGCAGATCCTGCCGAAAACCTCGGCGTCGTAGTCGACCAGGTCCATCTTGTTGACGGCCAGGACCAGGTGGGGTACGCGAAGCAGCGACAACAGCACCGCATGTCGGCGGGACTGCTCAGTCAGGCCCTGGCGAGCGTCCACGAGGATGAGGCCCAGATCGGCCCTCGATGCCCCCGTGACCATATTGCGCGTGTACTGAACGTGGCCCGGGGTGTCGGCGACGATGAACTTGCGCTGAGGAGTTGCGAAGTAGCGGTAGGCAACATCGATAGTGATGCCCTGTTCGCGCTCGGAACGCAACCCGTCGGTCAGCAGCGCGAGGTCCGTGTAGTCATAACCCTTCGAAGCCGACGTGGCTTCAATGGCTTCCATCTGGTCCTCGAAGATCGACTTCGAGTCGAGCAGCAGTCGTCCGATCAACGTGGACTTTCCGTCGTCGACCGAGCCGGCGGTGGCGAATCTCAGCAAGTCCATTTAGAAATAGCCTTCTCGTTTGCGATCTTCCATGGCGGCTTCGGAGAACCGGTCGTCGCCGCGGGTTGCCCCGCGCTCCGTCACACGTGCGACCGCTATTTCGTCAATGACCGCGGAGATGGTGGACGCCGTCGACTCGACACAACCGGTCAACGTCAGGTCTCCGACCGTCCGGAAGCGCACCGTACGTTCTTCGGCAACCTCGCCATCACGAAGTTGGTTGGCCTCATGTTCGGAGAGCAACATGCCATCCCTCTCGAACACGCGCCGGGAGTGCGAGAGGTAGATCGATGGAATCTCGATCTTCTCGCGCTCGATGTAGTGCCAGATGTCGAGTTCGGTCCAGTTCGACAGGGGGAAGATCCGCATGTGCTCACCGGCATGAATGCTGCCGTTGTAGAGCGACCATAGTTCGGGACGCTGATTCTTTGGATCCCATTGGCCGAAGTCATCGCGGTGCGAATAGATGCGTTCCTTGGCCCGCGCCTTTTCCTCATCCCTACGCCCACCGCCAAACGCGGCGGTGAATCCGCCCTCCTCGATGGCATTGAGGAGCGTGCCGATCTGCATTCGGTTGCGACTGGTGCGACCGTCATCGTTGATGACTCCCGATGCGATCGCCTCATCGACCGACGCCACGATCAACCGGACACCGAGTCGGTCGACCCAGGAGTCCCGGGTCGCGAGCACCTCAGGAAAGTCGAAACCGGTGTCAACCTGCAGGACAGGGAAAGGGATCTTGGCCGGGTAGAAGGACTTTTCGGCAAGACGCATCATGACGATCGAATCCTTGCCGCCCGAAAACATCAGGACGGGCTTCTCGAAATCGGCGACGACCTCGCGAAAGATATGCACCGATTCGGCTTCGAGTTCATCGAGGTGACTCAAGCGATAATCACTATGGGTTTGCATCGATCCAGGGGCCTCTCCACGACTGCTCGGCCACCCTATCGCCTGCGCATCAGCGGTTCCTCCAACAGGTCAATCACCCAATGGCAGAATGGCCACCGTGCCCAAACTCGAGCGGTCATACCCGCAGCATTCGCCATCGCTTCGTGAACTCGATGACGTCGAGCTTTTGCGGATGGGCGCCCTTGCACCTCTACTCGGATTTGAGGGCGAAGGCGGCGAGGTCACCCTGGCCGTTCCGATCAAGCTCGTCGAATGGGCCATCGACGCCGGCGGACTCGAAATCGTGGACCCCGAGGGTGTGCCGCTGGCAGTCCTCTCGATCGAGGAGACCTATCCGATCACAGCCGACCTCGTCGGCGCCTCCGGGCCGATCAGGCCATTACCGGGCACCATCCGAAGGGCGTTCAGCAACCTGTACGTCTCCCCATCGCAGACCCGCGGGGCGCTCGACGCCGCAACACTGACCGTCCCCGTCGATGCCCCGCTGACAAATAGCGATCTTGCCGACATACGTTCCCGGGCAAACGGGGGTCCTGTCCTGTTGGTCGTTCTCGCCGGGAACGGTTCACCGCGCGAGTTGTCGCCCCATGGTTTGATTCGGGCGACCCTGGCGGCGGCCCGGGATCTCGATAACGCGAAGGTCGTCGCAATTCCTGTCGCTGCGCGACGCGTCCCCACGCTGGACCAGGATTTCCGACAGCATGTCGTCCGGTCGTATGCACCGGGCGAAGACATCCTCTGGCCCCTGAGCCTCGGCGAAGTCTCGGCCGCCGTGAGTGCAGTTATCGAACACGACCGGCCCACAGGCTCCGACCAGGGCCTTGTCGTCTTCTTCACAGGTCTGTCCGGGAGCGGCAAATCCACGATCTCGCAGGCGTTCCGCGACACGTTGCTGGAGCAGGGCGTACGCACGGTGTCCCTTCTCGATGGCGACCTCGTGCGACGCAATCTCTCGGCGGGTCTCACCTTTTCGCGCGAGGATCGCGAAACCAATATCGAGCGAATCGGCTGGGTTGCCGCCGAGATCGCACGTCACGGTGGACTGGCCATCTGCAGTCCTATCGCTCCCTTCGACCGCACTCGCAAGATCGCCCGGCACATGGCCGAAGAAGTCGGCGCGGTCTTCGTACTCGTGCACCTGGCGACACCGTTGGCCGAATGCGAGAGGCGTGACCGCAAGGGCCTCTATGCCAAGGCACGCCGGGGTGAGATCGAGCAGTTCACCGGAATCTCCTCTCCATACGAAATCCCCGCAGACGCAGAGGTCGACATCGACACCACGGGTCGTTCCGTCGACGACGTGCTGACGGTCGTGCTCGACTTCCTGACCGAGCAAGGACTCCTACCACGGGGAATCGAGCACCACGTCGAACTGACAATCGGCTCCCCCTCGTGACGAATGACATCGCCTCTTTGGTGGCGGTCAGTTTCGGAGTCGGGATCATCATCGGCCTCACCGGTATGGGGGGCGGCGCGCTCATGACACCGGCGCTCATATTCCTGGGTGTGCCTCCGACATCGGCGGTCGCCAACGACCTCGTGGCGGCCTCAGTCAACAAGTCGGTCGGCGCGGCTGTCCATTGGCACAAGGGCGCACCCAATCTGGCTCTGGCCGGCTGGCTCATCGTCGGCTCGGTGCCGACGGCATTCGCCGGTGCCTTCATCGTGAAGGGAGTCGGCGGGGTAGCCGATCACGAAGCACTGGTGAAGACGGCGCTCGGTTTCGCGCTGCTGCTCACCGCAACGACGTATGCGCTCCGCCAGTTTCTTGCCCTTCACCAACGGATCATCGTCACTGTCGACGATCCACCCATACGAATCCTGAGGACGGTTCTCATCGGCGCCGTCGGCGGATTGTGCGTCGGCATCACGTCCGTGGGCTCCGGCTCGCTGATCATGGTCGCCTTGCTGATCCTGTATCCGGGCCTGAGCGCTATCCGGCTCGTCGGCACCGATCTCGTTCAGTCGATTCCGTTGGTGGCTGCCGCGGCGCTGAGTCACGTGTTGGTCACCGGAGTCGACTGGTCCGTGCTGATCCCGTTGATTGTGGGCGGCACTCCCGGAACCTTCCTCGGGGCCCGCCTCGCTCACAAAGCGTCACAATCCCTGCTACGCCGCGGGATCACCATCATCCTCGCGATCACCGGTGTCGGAATGCTCGGAGCACCACCCTGGGCGATCGCCTCGACGGCACTGGGCCTTGTCACGTTGGGGCCGCTCGTATGGGCTTCCATCAGGGTTCGATTGGGTTTGTCGCCGTTCATACGCTGGCCCGAGCTGAAATTCCGTGGCGCCTGACATGCGTGCCGTTGTCCAGCGGGTGTCTGAAGCCTCCGTACGTGTCGAAGGCAGGAACGTCGGCGAGATCGGCCCGGGTCTGATGGTGCTCCTCGGAGTGACTCACGACGACACACCGGCAATCGCCAGGTCGCTGGCCGCCAAGATATGGCACCTGCGGATCATGCGAGACGAGAAGTCGGCCGAAGATCTCGGTGCAGGTGTCCTCGTCGTCAGCCAGTTCACGCTCTACGCCGACACGCGGAAGGGCCGAAGGCCCACCTGGGCGGCCGCTGCACCCGGGACGATCTCCGAGCCGCTGTATGAGGATTTCTGTGCCGAACTGAGACTTCTGGGCGCAGACGTTGCTCAGGGAATTTTCGGCGCAGACATGGAGATCTCCCTCACAAATGACGGTCCAACGACACTGATCCTTGATGCATAGGGGATTTCAAGTTGGAAGGTTCCCGTCTACAGGGCAGAATGGTCGTCGATCTACAGACCTTGGAGAACGATGACAGGCCCCGGCGAACCCTCGCGCTATAAAGGCGCGGGCAAGCGACGCCATGGAGGGACCCCTTTTCACAAGCGCCATCGCAAACTCCTGATCGCTGTGATCAGCGTGGCGCTCGTCATCGGCCTTGGTGGCACGGGCTATGCCTACATGCTCAACTCCAAGTTCAAGAACATCAACAAGGTGTCCGTCGGCGAGATCAAGGACCGTCCCGACCCTGACAAGGGCAAAGCTCTCAATGTGATGATGCTCGGTTCGGACAAGGGCAAAAAGCTGCCGGGCGAGAACGCCAACAGCACCCTTTCCCAAGACGCCAAGGCCGCCAAATGGCCGACCGGCAAGTACCGCAGCGACACGCTCATGATCGTGCACATCTCTGCCGACCGTAAGCATGTCTATCTGGTCTCGATTCCTCGCGACAGCTTCGTGATGCTCTACAACGCCAAGGGCACCCCGACGCACAAAGAGAAGATCAACGCCGCCTTCTCCTACTACGGGCCGTCGGGTGCGATCTCTACGATCGAGCATTTGTCCGACCTCCGCATGAGGCATTTGGCCATCATCGACTGGGCCGGCTTCAAGAGCATGTCTGCCGCAGTTGGCGGAGTCCCGGTCTACATCCCCGAGACCTTCACCGACCCCAAGCAGCACAAGACCTGGACCAAGGGCAATCACCTTCTCAAGGGCAACGAGGCACTTCAATACGTCCGTACGCGCTATGGCCTGATCAACGGCGACTTCGACCGCATCGCCCGCCAGCAGAACTTCCTGCGCGCGTTGATGAAAAAGATCCTGGCCGGCGGCACCATGCACAATCCTGTCCGCCTTGCCAAGACCCTCGAGTCGCTCACCCGAAACCTGACGGTCGACAGCGACTGGTTGCCCAGCGATATGCGTAAGCTCGCCCTTTCACTTCGCGGCACCGCACAGAAGAACGTCACGTTCATGACAATCCCCATCACCGGCACCTCGACCGATCCGACCTACGGAAGCATCGTCGATGTCGATCCGTTGAAGTCTCAGGAACTGTTCAAGGCCCTCAGGGATGACACGGTCGGCGCTTACCTCAAGAAGTACCCCGATGCAGCGCTCAAACCGCCCAAGGATGTCAGCTGAGCGCTGTCACTGGCAGGCGCTTAAGACCTTGACGTTGTTGGGCGTCTTCTCGATGCCCGGCGTAGTCGAAAAGACCGCGTCGTCACGTTGATGCTTGCCGGTAAACATCGACGTCTTGACCGTGACGGTTTGGCCGGGAGCAAGCGTGACCGGCAGGATCACGACGTTCAGCCCGTTGTGCGAGCCGCGGTTGATCGATTGGTCCTTGCCGTTGACCTTGAGGTCCGTAACAGCGCCACCGAATGGCGCATAGAAGCTCAGGTTCATACCGAAGGT
>JBDSQP010000347.1:0-9683 GCA_039929755.1 Aeromicrobium sp.
GACGATCGCGGGGCGGTCGTCCTCGGCCAGAGCCGATGAGATCTCACGCAGATGCAGCAACGTCACCAGGGTTCGCGCATCCGCGCGCTGTGCCCCGAACTCATCCGAATAGCAGAGCACGATGATCTGATCGAGTTCCTCGAACGAATAGCGGTCGAGGACTGCTCGCTCCGAGGTCCGGCCGCGCTCGACGGAAACCGTCAGGTTTGTCAGCTCGGGGACGACGGGTTTGCCGAATTCGGTCACAATCGTCAACGTCGAACCTGGCGCTGCGTAGGAATCGAGTTCGCTCACAACCGTCGCGGCGCGTTCGTTCCAGCCTATGAGCAATGCCTGTGACGGCTGCTCCACGGCGGCAGGTGCGTCGCTGATGGCGGCTTCATCGATCGGAGCTGAGCTTCTCTTGACTGTTTTGAGTGCCGAGTCGTCTGAAGCGATCACCACGAGTTCGCGGTCGCCGACGACCGAGTCTGCCGGCGGGTTGAGGACGACCGAACCGTCGGCGTTGACCAGACCGATGACGGAGGCCGATTCATAGGCCAACAGCGCGTCCGCATACGTGTCCGAGGCAATTCCCGGATCGCTGTGGAAGTAGATTTCGTCGCCCTCGAAGTCGAAAAGCTCGGTGTAGACCGCAGCGGCACCGGACTGCCGCGAGGTCTGGACGATGAGGCGGGCGATCGTCTCGCGTTTGTCGACGATGACCGCGCGATTCCTGCCAACGAGTCGGGCGGCCTCAAGGTTCTGAGGGTCATGGATTTCGGCCACGAGGGTGGGTCCCGGCGATGAGCCGTCGTCGTCATGGGTCAGAGCCAGCAGCGCTTTGATGACTTCGGTGTCGGGTTCGTCGCTCATCGGCGACAACACGATCACCGAACGCGCCGTTCGATAGCTGCTCAATGCCAGGTCACCGATGTCGATCGGTGAACCCGAACGACAGATCACCCGAGTACCTCGCAGCTGGGGAACCTTCTCGCGGATCTCGTCCTCCATCTCCACCTTGTCCCGTTCGGACAGGATGACGATGACGGGCCTGCGGCGACTCTCGTTGGCGATCGAGAGCTCGCGGACGATGGCAAAAACCGCATCTGACCAGCCGAGGATGACGGTGTGGTCGGTCTCGATGACGGCCGAACGCCCTCGGCGAAGGTCCATGAGTTTGGAGTCGATTCCGGTCGCGATGACGCCAATGAGCGCACTCACGATGAACAGGCCGCCGAGCGTCAGTAACAACATAGTGAGCAGGAATTTCCACGAGCCCGAGTCCCCTCCGACGGTGCCTGCATCGAGGGCGTGCAGGAGGCTGCTGAACATCTGCCGCACAAACCCCGGGTCATCGCCGTTGTCGTTCGCCGGCGCCCATCCGGTGACGATCACGATGATCGTGAACGCGAGGATCAGACAAAAGGTCACCACCGCAAGCCACGCGACGAGTGCCGGGGTGCCCCGGGACATGCTGTTGTCGAACCAATACCTCAGGCGTGCAGACCGCGGAGGTTTTGCAGCGGCTCTGGGTTTGGTGGGGCCGCTCGCCGCGGATTCCTTCATGGTCTTGATCGTGCGTTGGCGCAGTTGCTGCCCGGTGCGGCTCATGTGCTGATCAGGAGTCCTTGAGTTCGTCGAAAATGCGCTTGTCGTGCGCGGGGAACACGGTCACGCCGTCTTCCTTTTGCAGTCGTCCGAGGGTTGCATGGTTGCCGGCGATGGCCTTGCGGTTGACCGCCATGACCTTCTCGAAGGCGCGAAGTTTGCCGATCTTTTCGAGCGGCTTTCCTGACGGCGAAGTGGCGGTGTAGACGCTGGCGTCGAACACCGAGTCGCCGGCATGGATGAGCAGCCCGCGATCACCCGCATCCACCGCGACGGCGGCGTGCCCCTTCGTGTGTCCGGGCATCGGGATCATCGTGATACCGGGCAGCACTTCGGTGCCAGTCAGGCCGAAGCGCCATTGCTCGCCCGGACCGGCGTGCGTCGTGATCTTCGGACCGTGATCCCATTGCTGTTGGCGGTAGCGCTGCTTCGAGGTGAAGTCCGGATTGACGACGGCCCAGTCATACTCTTCGGCGGTCGTATGAACAGTGGCATCGGGAAAGTCTGCGATGCCACCGATGTGATCGAAATCCATATGCGTGAGGACGATGTTCTTGATGTCGTCGCGTGAGTAGCCGAGGGCTTCCACCTGGCGTAGCGCCGTGTCGGCCTCATCCCTGACAGGTCGGGTGAGAAATCGCGCGGGACCCATTCGGCTGGGCTTGGCGTAGTCGACTGTTCCCAATCCGCTGTCGACGAGCGCAAGGCCCTCATCGGTTTCGCACAGCAGGACGTGGCAGACAATCGGCGACATCAACGGGGGGAACATGTTTGCGCAACTGAGATGATGAACTCGCATACCCTGATCTTGACGGAATTTCAGGCGTCAGTTGAGGCGAATGGGGATATCCATGGAAACGCATTTTGTGGGCTCCTGGACATTCTGGGCCCTCTTGTCGGCGGTGTTCGCGGCGATGACAGCGATCTTCGCCAAGGTCGGCGTCAAGGGCGTCGATTCTGACGTCGCCACCTTCATCCGCACCATCGTCATTCTGCTGACGCTTGGTTTCATCCTGGTGATCCTCGGCAAATTCCATTCGCCAGGGACGCTGTCGACCAAGACGTGGGTCTTTCTCGTCCTGTCCGGACTCGCGACCGGGGCGTCCTGGATCTGCTACTTCCGGGCCCTCAAACTGGGGCCCGCTTCCCTGGTCGCACCGATCGACAAACTCAGCGTCGTGCTGGTCGCGCTATTCGGCGTCCTTCTGCTCGGTGAAAGGCTCGACCCGAAACAGTGGATCGGAGTCGTCCTCGTCGGGTGCGGGGCGATCCTTCTCGCTCTGCCTTGACCCCGTGCCATCGGCCGGGCCGAAGAGAACCGCATTGCGGAGTCGCTCGACGAACTGTGACTCCGTGTAGGCGGCCGCGTGTATCGCGATGAGCGAGACATCCCATGTCTGCGACTCAATCTCGTTCATGGCCGCCCGGATGTTGGCTGCCCGCGGCTCTTCGACGTAGACCGCAGTGATGCCCTCGATGGTGGTGTCCAGATAGCCGCCCCAGCGCAGAACGATGCTGGGCTTCCCGAAGGACGCCGCCTCGATCGGGGTCAGCCCGTAGTCCTCAAAGCTGACCGCGATGAGCGACCGGCACTTTTCGTACAGCCAAGCGAGTTCCGCGTCAGGAATGTCTTTCAGGAACAGGACATTGGGCGTTGCATTGGCACGAAGCTGATGTTCGAGCGGGCCGCGGCCGACAACAATCAGACTCTTGTGAGGCTCCCGGGCGAACGCTTCGACGACAGCCGTCACATTTTTGTAGGGCAGCAGCCGCGAGACGCACAAATGGAATTCGCGATCCCCCACCCAAGTGATCAACTTCTGGGATGCATGAGCCGTGCCGGTAACGGCATCTGAGTATGGAGCAGGAATCAGGGTGGATCCGCGGCCATAGAGGTCAAGAATTCGCCCGCGAACCTCGGTCGAGATCGCCAGGTACTCATCGGCGCTGGCGGCAGCCCTTTTGTCCCACCGGCGGAGGAACGGCCGGAGTGCGAACAGCGTGATCTTTGCCGTCAGCGACGAGTTCTCGCCAAGGTAACGCTTCGACTGGTAGAGCCATCGCGCCGGCGAATAGCAATAGACGACCTTCCTGCCGGTCGTTCGGAACCCGTGGGCCCAACCGCTGCTGCTGGCCAGGACCACATCGGCGTCAATCCGCTTCGACGAGGCGGCAAAGGGCAAGAGCGGGAGCGACAGGCGATGGAAACGCCGGAACAGCCGTATGCGGTTGATCGGCATCGTCCGGATGTCGAGATCGCGAAACTCCGGGAAAGTGGAATCCGGTGCATACAGGAGTGTGTAGATGGGTGCCTCGGGAAAGGCTTTGGCCATCGCCAACACCACACGCTCGGCCCCACCACGCTGTGTGAGGTAGTCGTGGGCAATGGCCATCCCCGGTCGCTGCACAGTTCAACTCGCATTCAATCGATTGGTCAACAAACGTCACATGAAACCTACGCGACGTTAGAGCCCACTGTCAGCGGCACGCACGGACATCTAAAAATTCAATCACACCTGAGGTGTCATTTCAGGTTGTGGTCAGGCGTGAGATTCCTCGTCCGACGACTGAGCATTCGGGGCGGGGTCATCGATAGCAGCGGCCCCGCCTGTCACGAAGGCGACAAGCAGGGCGAACGCCATGGTCGCCGAGATCAGCGTGACGACCGTGAAGTCCAGTTGAAGGGCGACGACGGCGAGCCCGATGAAACCAGTGCCGATAACCGCGGAGGGGAAGTCCGATGACCGTGCCAACCGCCACGAGGCAACTATCCCGATGACCAGCATCATCACGAACACCGCGGCCACGACGACTCCACCGCGATACAGGGTCAGCAAAGGCGAATTGGCGATGTTGTTGGAAGCCGATGCGGCGACGGCGTCGATGAGCTCGGGCAGCCCCCAGCCGTTGCCGAAGAACCAATGCCCCGCCATTTCGTGCGGGAACTCCTGGAACGCCGAACGCCTGGCAACCGAACCCGTGTCGGTCGGACCGAAAGAGTCGATCAGACGAAAACGAACCGCAGGAATCGCCAGCAGACCTGCCGATGACACCACGCCGAGAGCGAGGAGACGTAACTTCAGCTTCACCGAGATGCGACTCAGGAAGACGAGCACGATTGCGGACACCGCAGCCGAGCCCATGGCAGACCTGCTCAGTGTCAGTGCGATCGCGATCGACAGCAACCCGCCTACGACGATCCGAATGTGACCACTCAGAAGGGCGATCGCGACGATGAGTGCGATCAGCAACATGAATCCGCCGAGATTGGGGTCAATGTAGGTTCCGACGAGCCGGTTGGCTGCCCCGCGGGTGCCGACAACGAAGCGGCCGTTTCCGCCCATTGGGTCGTACCCGAGGAACGACAGCCTGCCGACGAACGAATAGTTCGGGTCGAGCTTCAAGAGCGCGATGCCTGTGGCGGCCGCCAGACACGCACCCGCAACGAACGCGCGACCGACCCGGCGAAGCTCCGCAGCCGAAAGCAACCTCAGCGGAAAGACGACGGCCGTGGCGATCGCCCAGCGTACGAATTCCCGCACCGACCCGACCGTGTCGACGGTCGCTGCGACTGACACGGCCGAGGCCACGAGCAGCGCCACAAAAGCGATGTCGATGGGTTGGATCCGCGGCAATGGCCGCGGCCGTGCGAGTGCCGCGATCCAGACCAAAACCGCCAGCGCGAACACCGCGGAAACGTTGATCACCGGCACCTGAATCGTGGGTGCCGCACCGAGCAAGAAACCAAAGGCCAGGAACAACGCCATGTTGTGGCCGAAAAGAAGGACGACCAGTCCCCCGAGAACCAGTACGGCCCAGGCGAGGATGTGAGCCCAGGACACGCCTCCGAAGGCACCGAAGACCAGAGCGGCGGCGGCGGCGGCGCTGAGCAACGCCGGAACCACGGGTCGCACATCGCGGTAGCTGAGCCTCATGAGTTCAACCATTTCGTGACTGTCGCCTGCGGTCGACCCTCGTGCCAATGCGCGGCATTCGCCGCATGGACACGTTTCCCCTCAGCTGCTGCAACGGCCGCATCCGTGAGCAACAATCGGCATCGCGCGACGAACGCATCCTCGGAGTCACAGGCCTGGATTCCGAATATGTCGGCAAGCGAGCCGACCGCCGCCGACGTGGCGACCACTGGAAGACCTCGCGAAGCGGCATCGAGGATCTTCACTCGTACGCCTCCACCGGTGCGGACCGGCGCGGCCAATGCGCGACACGTCGCCAACAAGGCATCGAGGTCCTCCACGAACCCGAGCTCGTGGATCGAAGGATCTTGGGACTTCACCAACGTCGAGCCGGGCATACCGACGACATACAACTCGGCGTCGTCCAGACCTTTGCTGATAGCTGGCCACCATCGGATGATCGTCTCGTATGCCTCCTGGTTTGGCGGCCAACGACGATCGCCGAAAAACACCAGCCGGGGTGGAGTCGACTCAACATCGAGTGGCGCCCCAGGTCGCAGGGTGAGCTGAAGCCACTGCGCCAGAGGTACGCCCCTGTCGCGGTAGAACGCCGCTTCGACCTCGTCGTATGTGCCCACGGCGTGAGCGGCCCGAGCCACCCGGAGCTCGTCCCTGAGAATCCGGTGCCCCTCGAGGCGGCCGAGCGGACCGCGCGTACGCGACCAAACGATTGATTCGGAGTTCACCGTATTGAGGAGCAAACGCGTGCCCCCGCGGGCAAGGGACGAGCGCAGGAACGGCTCGACCATATAGCTGTGGTCAGCCACAACCAGGTCGGTTTCTAGGCCGTCGATCGCCTCGACAAAGGCATCGGTGTCATAGCGGACATGCACGAGACTTCGCCTTTTCACTGCACTTCGCAAGGCCAGGGCAGGCACAGAAACTGGGGGCTTTGGGACACGTACGAGCCCTGGCCCACACGTGGTTTCGGCGACGTCCGGTGACAGGCATACGAGCGTCACGTCGTGCTGCTCGCGGACCACGCTCACCAGGAGTCGGGCCATCGTCACGTCGCCGCCAGATGCAGTCTCGGGGTCTTTCGAAAGCAGGAAGGCGATACGGCTCATTGTCCCGGCCTCATTGTCCCGGCCTCATTGACGCCCGCGGAGACCCGTAGATCACCCGGAGATAGCACAGCGCCATAAAAATGTCGGACACCACGAATGCGATCGCTGCGCCGACGCTTCCGGCGGAACCCAGTATCGCGATGCCGACGAGTTTGATTACTGCGGACACGACGGTGATCACCATTCGGGTCCGATCCCGCGACTGCAGGATGAGAACTGTCGTAAAAACACCGCTGAGGAAACGGGATCCGGCGACCACGGAAAGTATCGCAAAGGTCATCCACAGTTGGCGATCCGCTCCCGCGAGCCACAGACCAAGGCTCAACACGAGCATGGCGAGAACCGAGGTGGCGGCCAATGCTGAGGTATGAACGATGCGGGGGCCGCCCGACGTGGCACCCTTGGCGGCCCGCAGGCTCTCGTGGAAGGTGCTGCTGAAGTTCTGGCCGACGCCGCCGACCAACCAGACGGCCAGCGACCCGAGTGAGAAATAGCCGGCGTCTGCTTTGGATGCCAACATGCCGATGAGCACGATATCGGCCTGCATGTAAGCCGCGGCGCCGATCGAATCGATGACGATGGTCCCGGTGCGCCGAGTACGTTCGGGCAGCGCCGGCCGGACGCCCTTGATCATCGGGAGTGCCGCGATCATGAGCGGGGCATAACCCAAGAGGTAGAACAGTGTCGCGCGAGGCAACGTCACATTGCCGTCGACGGCCAACACGACGCCGCCGATCCCGAGGCTCAGGCTCTGACGCCACACGTCGAGCCGGTAGGCCACATCGGGTTGGCCATTGCGAATCGACTCACTCTTGTAGGCATTGAAGGCGACATCGGCGCCCGCCTTGCTCAACGCGAGTCCGAGAATGAACGTCTCGTTGAACAGAATCAGTCCCACGCCGAGCAGGAACAATCCCAGCCACAGACGCGTTGTCCGGTCGCGGACAAACGACTCTTCATTGACCCTGACACCCGTGACCACGAAATAGGCGTCAAGGGGGATAAGGATGAGCGACGCGCCCGCAATCCCGACAGTGAACGAGCCGAAGCCGCTGATGCCGAACTGATGGATCAGCAATAACGACCAGACGAGACTCAGGAGCCGTCCGCCGAACATCCACAACGAGGCCAGCACCGTCCGCGTGACGTGGATGGAGCGTGCGCGCTTCATCGTGGCCGGCGCCAAAGTTCGAGAAAGGGTTCGATGAGCGACTCATCGGTCATCCGCTCCCGAAAGTGGTCGATTCCGTGGACCGCCTTTTCCGCTGCATCATCGGAAGACAGGTAGACGCCCGCGGCGTGAGCGAGCTCGGCCGGACCACCGTCGACTATGAGGCAGGTGCCTTCGGCAGCGAGCTCGTCCATGGTTTGTGACCTGAGCGCCATCGACGGCGTCCGGTAGGCGACCGCCCGAGCATGTGTCGCCGACGCGTGAAACGGCAGGAGCCTCATGACGGGCCGGCGACGATAGGGCAAAAGCAGAAGTCGGATCGAGGCGAAGAACTCGTCTTCGCCTGCCCCAACGACTTCACCAAGAACCTCCACACCGGCGATCGGCGCAAGGCTCTCGGTCCCACGACCCGCGACGCGTATGGCGACGTCGTCGTCCAACGCCTCCCGGATCTCGGTCAACAAACTGAAGCCCTTGCCCTTGTAGACGTGGCCGAACAGTCCGACAGCGCGGGGACGCTCATCGATCGCCGGAACATCGGGCCGGTGCGGAATGAGTAGGCCACCTTCCAGGACAGTCGCCCCGATCCTTGCGGCACGAACCGATTGAGCACCTGCGCGGGTCAGAACCACGACTCCCGACCGCCTCAACGACCTTCGCTCCATACGGAAACACAAGGCGTTCAGTGGACCGTGAATGGCGCGCGTCATCATCGACTTGTTCGCGACACCCTTGGTCAGGAACGGGAACCAGACGGGTCGGGGCGCGTCATGAATCGTCACGGTCCGCGCGACGCCCTTCAGGCCGAAGGTCGCCCAGAATGGGACGATCGAGCCACCGCTGAGCTCACTGTGAATCACCGTCGATGACGGATCCGATTCGGCCAGAAGCTGCCTCAACTCGCGTCGATAACGCCAGACGTCGCGAACAGAGGCGCTGCGGGCAGCCGGGTAGCGAACCTCAACCAACTCACCCACATGAGGTGTGATCGCAAGGGCAAAATCGTCGGAGTAATCGCCTACGCCTGAAGATCCAGAGAAAGGGGCAAGGTAGATGAGTTTTTGAACGGCGAGCTCAGCCATTGCACCTCAGTATCCCCAAGGTCTGAAGACCGGCGAGTAGTCGAGTTCGGCTTCGCGCTTGCCGACAACTTTGGCCGGCACACCGGCGACAATCTCCATCGAGCCAACGTCTTTGCGCACCAGGGCACATGCCGCCGCGACTGCTCCATAGCCAATCGTCACGCCACAAAGAACAGTCACTCGCGAGGCCAGCCATACGTAATCCTCGACGAGGATCGGCTTCAGGACATACCTGAAGTCCGAGGTGTTCACTAGGTGCTCCCCCGCGATGAATTGCGTGTCACTCGCGACGACGACACGGTTCCCGATCGTCAGCCCTCCGCGCGCGTCCAGGAGACATCTGAACCCGATCGAGCATTCGTCGCCGATGATCAACTTGTCCGGATCCAGAACCGTCGAGCCCCTCAGGATCGAGCAGTCCTTGCCGATCTTGGCGCCCCAGATCCGCAGCAGGCCGATCCTTACGGTGTGAAACGGAATGTATGTGCCGATCGAGTTGAAGAACACCACGCCGAACAGCCGCCACGCCCGGCCAAAACGGGACATGTCAGGACCGTCCGGCGTCAAGCGTCTTGTGGTGGCGCGAGTTGAGGCGACGAACGAAGGCCGCCGACATACCGACGATGAATCCGAGCAGCGCTCCACCGACGAGGGCTACGCGCAAGTGGTTGGCCGGCGCGGTGGCAATCGAAGCGGGAATGATGATCGCGCCATGCATGACGCCAGGCTTGCCGTCCTTCGGATTCTCGAGCTGCTCGACGACCGTGATCACGGTTTCGCTGGCAAGGCGTGCGACCCG
>JBDSQP010000348.1:0-8363 GCA_039929755.1 Aeromicrobium sp.
CGATCAAAAGGCCGGCATGTCGTCGTTCATCGAGAATGGTCCGGGCAAGGCCAGGTTCGAAGGTAAGTGATTCCGGCGGCCAAAGCGGCGGCCGCCACTCAGTGTCTCCAAATGCAGTGATCCGAGCGTGACAAATGCGTGTGATGAACTGCTCTGGCCGCAGAAGTGGGGCATACTGATACGCGTTGTGACGTCAGTGATGTTGTACGAAAGGGAGTCATGTCCGACTCAGAATCGAACCAGCCGGTCGAGCGCAAGCGCTCCGATCCTTTACAGGTCGCCGCAGACATGCTGGCGGAGTCTGAAAACGATCAAACTTCCCCGCAACCTGCCAAGACGCATTTTCACAAGTCAGCCGAACCCGAGCCTGTTGAGGAGCCGAAAATCGACGTTGACGACTCACTTGTGCCGGACGATTCCTCGCAGCCCGAAGCCGGCGACAGTGCCGACGACGTTGAAGACGACACGCCCCGTGGACGGCGCGCGGCGGCACGCAATGCCCGACACGCGGCTGCCGAGCGGCGCCGCGTCGAAAAGGCGGCTGCCAAGGCCTTCGCTGCGTCAAAACGCCACTCCGCCCGTGAAAGCCATGGACCGACCGAAGGGCTGACGCTCGCCCAGAAGTTGAGTGCTGCCAAGGCCGAGGCGACTCCGAGTTCCGCGACGACGGACTCCACGGAGACTGTCGACGTTGACGGAGCATCCACACCTTCCTACTCGGACGAGTTGACCTCAGAAACGTTCGTCGCTTCGGAGCCCGAAACCATCGAGGCCGAAGAAGTCGTCACCCCTGATCGCCTGGAGGCGGAAATTACTCCCAACGAGCCTGTCACTGGCGAACACCGACCCGCGTCCTTCAAGCCGTTCTCGGCCGCCCAGCTTGCGGCCGAGGCCGACGCCGTTGACGCTGCCAAAGCCAATGTCGAAGCGGACGAGCTGAATGCCGCCGCCGAAGAGAAGGCGGCCGGGGATCGAGCTGCTGCTGCATTGCAGCAAGCGGCTTCAGACCGTGAAGTCGCAGCTCGGGCCAAGTCCGAAGCCGATGCCAGTGCCGCAGAATCCGACGCCGCCGTTGCCGCGCGCGCCGCAGAAGAACAGCGAGCGGCAGACAAGGCTGATCAGGAGCGGGCTACCGCCGAGAGCAACGCCGCTGAAAAGGCGAGGGTCGACGAAGAGTATGCCTCGCACACCGCAGCCAAGGAAAAGCAAGACGCAGAAGTTGCCAACTCTTCGGCCGATGCGGAAAAGGTCGCCGAGCCCGAGGCTGAAATCCTTGCTGCCAGCGTTCCGTCCGAGTCTTATTCGACGCCATCGTCCGCTCCTGTCGAGCCAGCCCCGTCGTCTTTCGCGGAAAAGTTGGCGGCAGCCAGCGCTGCTGCTCAGCAACGGGTTGCCGCCGCTCGCGCCGAGGCCGCACGTCTGATGGAGCAAGCGGCCGCCGAGCGCGCCGCGGCAACGGCTCAACTCGAGTCTGAACAGGTTGCGGGCCGCCAGCGGGCCGCAGACCGGCTCAAGGCGGCCGAGCAGGTTGCCGAAGAGAGGGTCGCCGCTGCCAAGGCCGAAGCAGATCGCGTTTCGGCAGAGATCGCCCGTGAACGTGAAGCCGCTGCCGCCAAAATTCTTGAGGCGCAGCATCAGGCCGACCAGCGGGTCGAAGCAGCCAAGATCGAAGCCGAACGTCTGGCCGCACAACGCATTGAGGCGGCCAAGGTCGAAGCGCAGCACGTTGCCGAGCAGGCCGAGAAGCAAGCGCAAGTGGCTGCCGCTACCAAGTTGGCTGAAGCCGAACGTACGGCTGAGGAAGCCTCGGCGCGACGCCTTGCCGCGGCAGAAGACGACGCCCAGCGTCGCATCGCGCAGGCTCGCGAAGAGGCCGAACGTGTTGTCGCGTCTGCAGCTGCTGATCGCGAAGAAGCGCTGGCTCAGTTGGCCAAGGAACGCACTGAAGCCAACGCGCGCGTAGCCGAATCGCGGGCTGAGGCCGAGCGCCTCGCCCAGGAAGCCGAAGCTGAACGGCAGAATTCTGCCGTTCGCCTCGCCGAAGCCGAGAAGGCTTCACAGGAATCGGCCGCAGCCAAGTTGGCTGAAGCCGAACGCATCGCTAACGACCACATCAATGCGGCAAAGGCTGAAGCTGAGCGCTACGCGCAGGAATCGGCGGCCCAGAGCGTCGCCGTCGCCGTTAAGCTCGCGGACTCCGAACGCCTGGCACAGGACAAGATCCAGGCCGCCCAGGACCAGATCACCGCTGCTCAGGCAGAGGCCGAGCGTCTTGCCCGCGAGTCCGCGGCTCGACACGAAGAGTCGGCAGCCCAGCTGGCCAGGGAACGTGACGAGGCCAAAGCCCACGTTGCAGCGGCTCAGGCGGAGGCCGAAAGGCTCGCGGTCGAGTCCGCTGCAGAGCGCGCCGAGGCAACGCGCAAGCTCGCCGAAGCCGAACAGCAGGCCGAGGACCGCGTGCGCGCGGCTCGCGCCGAGGCGGAAAAGGTAGCTGCCGATGCGGCCGCTGCCGTTGAAGCTGCCGCGAAGGTTCGTGAAGAAGAAGAGCGCAAGCAAGCCGCCGATCAGGAACGCGCCCGGGCCGAGGCAGAGCGCCGGATTGAGGCAGCCGAAAAGGACGCGGAGGCCAAGGTCGTCGCAGCACAGGCCGAAGCCAAGCGTTTGGTTGAACAGGCCGAGGCCGACTCCAAGAAGCGGGTCGACGAAGCGATTGCCCAGGCCGAGCGCTTGACGCTCGAGTCCAAGCGGGACGCCAACGAACGCCTGACTCAGGCAGTTGCCGCAGCGCGTCGTGCCGCCGACGAGAAACTGCAAGAGGCCGAAAGCACGGCAATGCAGTGGGTCGCCGCGGCAGAGGCCGAGGCTGAGCGAGTTGCGCAGTCGATCGTGGTTGCCAACCAGTCGGCACCAGCGTCTCCGTTGGCTCAGCCTGCTCCTGCAGTAGATGAATTCGTAGACGAAAAACCGGACGACAAGGCAGCCGAGGAGCCCGAGGCGGTGAGTGACGAGTCTTGGGCGCTCGCCCCTAAAACCAAAAGAGTCGTCCGGAAAAAGTAACTACCCGACCGCGGGTGATATCGCCGCGGAGATAGACGCGCCCCAGCAGGCCGCAGTTGTTGAACCGCCCGCTGTGGACGAGCAGCCGATCCAGATCGGCGCAGAGGCCCCCGAGCCCGAGACCGAGCCCAATGCCGAGTCCGACCCGGTTGTGACGTCGGCCGCTCGGGTTGTGGCGTTGGCCCCGTTGATCGAGCAACCGTCGACCGAACGACCGGGCCGTGAAAAGAAGCTGCGGCCTGTCAAAGAGGTCAAGCCTCCGCGTGAGCCGAAGGTCAAAGAGGTCAAGCCTCCGCGTGAACCGAAGGTCAAAGAGGTCAAGCCTCCGCGTGAACCGAAGCCTGCGCCCGAGCCCAAGGTCAAAGCTCCGAAGGCGGTCAAGCCCCCGAAGGAACCCAAACCACCCAAGACGCCGAAGCCACCTAGGGTTCGTTCCGAAAGTCAGGGCGCCGCTTTGGCATTGTCTGCGGGAATCATTGGTTCGGTTGGACTCTTGCTGTCCGTGATCCTGGCCGTGGGCGCGCTCTTCATCGCACTTGATGCCGCGCAGGGTTCGGGCTTCTTTACTCTCCTTTCAGATTTGTGCGACTTCCTGGTCGGACCGCTGAAGGATGTCTTCCACTTCACCGGTCTCAACGCCAACAAGAAAGAATCCCTTGTGGGCTGGGGCCTTGGCTCGATGGGTTACCTGTTGGTGGGACGATTCCTGCAATCGGTCCTTCAAAGTCGCGTCAAGTCTTAGGGAACCTCGGCGGTCGTCACAATCGAGTCCGCCCGAAGATGATGTGACCTATTCCATGCAGCGGATATCTCGCCCCGATTGCAACCTGTCGGTAACATTCATGAAGCGAAGGACTGCCTAAGCGGATGCTCAGCATGCGTGGCAGGCTGTCCTCGTACTAATCTGACCTCCAGATAGCCGCGGCACCGTCCGGTGTCGCGACCCGTAGATGTGCAGGAGTTGCCCCAGGGCTATGAATATTGTCGTCTGTGTGAAATACGTGCCGGATTCCACGGCTAACCCCACCTTTAATTCTTCCGACAGCACGGTCGATCGTGTAGGTGTCGACGGTCTGCTGTCCGAGCTCGACGAATATGCCGTTGAGCAGGCCCTGCAGATCGTCGAAGCCGGAGAGGGCGAAGTCACCGTTTTGACGGTCGGCCCCGACCAGGCATCGGATGCGATCCGCAAGGCCCTGCAGATGGGCGCCGACAAGGGCGTTCACGTCTCCGACGAAGCGATTCACGGCTCGGATGCCGCAGCAACTTCGCTGGTCATTGCCGAAGCGATCAAGAAGCTCGACTACGACCTGATCGTTTTCGGTATGGCCTCGACCGATGGCGGACTCGGCGTTGTGCCGACCATGGTCGCCGAGCGTCTCGGGCTTCCGGCCGTCACATTCGGCTCGGAGATCACTGCCAACGGTTCCACCGTGTCGATCCGTCGCGACGGAGACACATCGACGGACACGATCGAGGCCACAGGCCCGCTCGTCCTGAGTGTTACCGACCAGACCGGCGAAGCTCGTTATCCGTCGTTCAAGGGCATCATGGCCGCCAAGAAGAAGGAAGTCACCGAATGGTCACTCTCTGATCTTGGCGTCGATGCTTCACAGGTCGGTCTTGATGCAGCCTGGACCAAGGTTTCCTCGTTCGCTGAGCGCCCGGCCCGCACGGCCGGCGAAATCGTTACCGATGAAGGTGATGGCGGCGTCAAGCTCGTCGAATACCTTGCATCGCAAAAGTTTGTGTGAGTAGGAGATCTCATGAGTGAAGTACTCGTTCTCGTCGATCACGTCGACGGTAAAGTCACCAAGCCGACCCTCGAACTCCTGACGATCGCACGCCGCCTCGGCGAGCCGTCCGCAGTGTTCTTCGGCTCCCAGATCGATGCCGCCAAGGACTCGCTTGCCGAGTACGGCGCAGCCAAGATCTATCAGCTCGACGACGCCGTATACGGCGAATATCTCGTCGTGCCCAAGGCTGAAGCCCTGGCCCAGTTGGTCGCTGACAAGTCGCCGGCCGCGGTGCTTGTTCCCTCCACGCTCGAAGGCAAGGAAATCGCCGGACGCCTCTCGATCAAGACCGAGTCGGGTCTTATCACCGACGCCGTCGATGTTCAGGCAGGCAGCGGGGGCGTGGAAACCACACAATCCGTATTCGCCGGCAACTTCAAGGTGCAGGCCAGCGTAACCAAGGGCACGCCGATCGTGGCAGTCAAGCCGAACTCGGCAGCACCCGAAGCGGCCCCGGCTGCAGGAGCCGTCGAAGCGATAACGGTTGCTGTGTCCGATGCTGCCAAGTCGGCCAAGGTCACGTCATCGAAGCCCAAGGAAGCCTCGGGCCGTCCTGAACTGACCGAAGCGGCCATCGTGGTTTCTGGTGGACGCGGCACCGGTGGTGACTTCAGCGAAGTCGAAGCCTTCGCGGATTCGCTCGGCGCAGCTGTTGGCGCTTCGCGCGCGGCAGTCGACTCCGGTTGGTACCCGCATTCGTACCAGATCGGACAGACCGGAAAGACCGTGGCGCCCCAGCTCTATGTCGCCAACGGCATCTCCGGAGCGATCCAGCACCGTGCCGGTATGCAGACCTCGAAGACGATCATCGCCGTCAACAAGGACGAAGAAGCACCCATCTTCGAACTCGTCGACTTCGGCGTCGTCGGTGACCTGAAGGTCGTTCTTCCGCAAGCCACCGAAGAGATCAAGAAGCGCAAGGGCTGATTCCAGCTCAGATTCATACGAAATCGGGCCCCTGCCGTGGTGGGGGCCCGATTTTGCGTGCATTTAGCACCAATGGACTATTGACTATTTTGGTAACAGTTTCATTACAGGGCCCATTTTGACTGTCGTCCACGTCACACGAAGTGATAGTCATATGTGGGCGTGTAATCGCGCGCCTTCATCTTTCACAGGAGGAATCCATGCGACTCACTCGGCGTACACGCCTTGCGGGTGTGGTTTTGCTCGCTGCCGGCAGCCTGACTCTGGCGGCTTGCGGTGGCGGTAGCGGTAGTTCTGGCGCAACCGGCAGTAAGTCGATCATCACGGTCTACGGCACCAACCCGCAAAACCCGCTGATCCCGACCGCTACCAACGAGGTCGGCGGCGGTGACCCGATCGACAACATGTTCTCCGGTCTTGTTGCCTACAACTCGGATGGCTCGGTTGTCAACGACGTCGCGGACTCCATCAAGCCCAACGCGGACAGCACGGTTTGGACCGCCAAGATCAAGTCCGGCAAGAAGTTCACCGACGGGACCGCTGTGACGGCCAACTCGTTCGTCAAGGCCTGGAACTACGGTGCCAACCCGGCAAACAAGCAGCTCAACAACTACTTCTTCTACCCGATCAAGGGCACCGACGACCTCGGCAACACCGTCAAGGGTGCCACCACCGTTTCGGGCCTCAAGGTCATCGACGACTCGACCTTCGCGATCACGCTGAAGGCACCAGAGTCGGACTTCCCTCTGCGTCTCGGATACTCGGCCTACATGCCGGTCCCCGACTCGGCGTACGGTTCGGACGGCAAGATCATGAAGGCCTACGGCGAGCACCCGATCGGCAACGGTCCGTACATGCTGACCAAGACCGGCTGGGAGCGCAACAAGCAGATCTCGCTCAAGCCAAACCCCGACTACGAGGGACCGCACAAGGCCAAGAACGCTGGGCTGGTCTTCAAGTTCTATGCCGGAGGCGGCACCGATTCTGCCTACACCGACGTCCAGTCGGACAACCTCGATGTCCTCGACCAGGTCCCGCCGAGCGCACTTACCACGTTCGAGAAGGAGGACGGCAAGGTTAAGGCGTTCAACCAGCCCGGCTCAAGCTTCTCTTCGTTCACCATTCCGGAGCGCCTCGCGCATTTCGGCAATGATGAAGAAGGTCGTCTGCGTCGCGCGGCGCTCTCTGAGGCGATCAACCGCCCGCAGATCACCGAGAAGATCTTCAACAACGCCCGTACGCCCGCGACCGACTTCACCTCCCCGGTGCTCGACGGTTGGACCAAGGACGTTCCCGGCAATGACGTGCTGAAGTACAACCCGACCGACGCCAAGGCCAAGTGGGCCGCGGCTGACAAGATCAGCAAGTGGTCGGGCACGTTCCAACTCGCCTACAACAGCGACGGCGCCGGCAACAAGGAATTCAGCGAGGCGATGACGAACCAGATCCACAACACGCTGGGCATCGTTGCCGAGCCGAAGGTCTACCCGACCTTCGACGAATTCCGTAAGGCCGTCACCAATCGCTCGATCAAGACGCCGTTCCGTACCGGTTGGCAGCCCGACTACCCGTCGATGCTCAACTACCTCGGACCGATCTATGCGACCGGCGCCGGTTCCAACGATGGCGACTACAGCAACAAGACGTTCGACAAGCTGATCTCAGGGGCTTCCAGTGCTTCCGGCAGCAAGCGGTATGAGCTGATCGGTCAGGCGCAGACACTTCTGTTCAAGGATCTGCCCGCCATCCCACTGTGGTACCAGAACGCCACCGCAGTGACCTCGAAGACCCTCAAGGGCTTCGTTTTCAACTGGAAGCAGAAGCCGGACTACTACAAGCTCACCAAGTAGTCCGCATCTGGTGACATGTGCGGAGGCGGCCCTCTTCGGGTCGCCTCCGTTGCGTGCGCCCCATCTCTCGTGGCCGGCTAGATCCGGTCCCCATGCCAGGTTCTCGCTCCGAGAGTAATGTGGCGGCAAACCGCATGGTCCGCGCTTCTCATCGATCCCCAGGAGGTTCATCGTGTGGTGGTACGTCGGCAAGCGATTGCTGCAGACGATCCCGGTTTTTCTCGGCGCGACAGCGATCCTGTTCCTGCTGCTGCAGCTACGGCCAGGTGACCCGATCCTCAACCTTGCCGGCAACAAGCCGGTGTCGCCGGAAGTCCGGGACGCGCTCGCAGCGCAGTACCACCTCAACGACCCGTGGTACTTGCAATACATCCTCTTCGTCAAGAACTCGATCACTTTCAACTTCGGCAACACCTTTGCAGGGCAGCCCGTTTTCGACCTGATCAAGCAGACCTTCCCGGTCACCGCCACGTTGGCGTTCATGGCCTTGGTGATCGACGCGGTCCTCGGCGTCACCCTCGGCACCATTGCGGGTCTCAAGCGCAACGGCTGGTTCGACTCGAGCGTGCTCGTCGTCTCTCTGCTGCTGATCTCGGTGCCGATCTTCGTTGTCGGCTTCGTCATGCAACTGGTGTTCGGTGTGAAGCTGGGGTGGGTTGAGCCCACGGTCGGCGCCGACTGGTCGGTGGGCAAATTGCTCCTGCCGGCGATCGTGCTTGCTATCGCAAACTTC
>JBDSQP010000349.1:0-3849 GCA_039929755.1 Aeromicrobium sp.
GCGTGGTGCGCTGCGCGACCATCGGGTCGTCGGTCCAGTCGTCACCCTCGGGCAGCTCGATGTCGAGGGTTTCCTTGGAGTTTTCGCCGTGCCCGAACCAGCCGTGGTTCTGGAACTGAATCCAGGCACCCGCGAGCACATTCAGGCTGGTCGCCGGCACGAACTCGTCGCGCCAGAACAGTGTCCGGCTGACTTCGCGCGGGTTGGGCGTGAGCAGGCGTTCGCCGTCTTCTGCACCGGTCTTGTCGAGCGCGAAGTTGCGGCCGAAACGCGTGCCTGCGGATCCCATTTTGGGGTTGTGAGGGTCGGTGTTCGTGCCGTCATACGTGCGATAAGGCGGAAGGTTGGGAGTCTCTTCGCGGGTCTCGAGGACCTCGTCCTCGGTGCCATAGAGGTTGTCGTCGCGGAGGTCTTCGCGCAGCGCCGCCAGGTTGAGAGCGGCCGCCGGCTCCGGAAGTTTGTACCAGGGGAGTCCCGTCTTGTTGACGGTCCGCCAAACCTTGGCGTTGGTGCCGGTGATGATGCCCCTGATCGAAGCCATGGTGTCGTTCCTCTTTCTGCGCTGCGGACCCCTCCGGATGAGACTCTATGACCTGAATCACGTCGTGTCACCGGAGTTGCGAAAGATGCACTGGTCAGGACTAACGGACGCCGAGCGCGCGGCCCAGCAATGTCGTTCGATTGCGGGCCCCGGTTTTGTCGAAGATCGATTTGAGATGGTCCTGAACGGTGTTTTCCGACACCGACATCTGTGCTGCGACCTCTCGGGTATCACCGCCGGATGCCAGATTTCCGAGCAGTTCGGACTCCCTCGCGCTGAGGCCGCAGGCGCGGGCATACAGGTCGAGGCGTTCGGTGGGGGATGCCTCCTCGAGTGTCACGGCGATGTTGCTAGCTCCGAGGCGGGCCGCCCGCACGGTGAGCCAGAGTCCTTCGGCCAGGTGTACTCGGGTTGTCGCCGGATGGTCGTCGATTCCCTCCTCGAGGGCGGCTAGCTGGCCGGCGACGTTGTAGGCGCTCGCCGGCACGACAGAGCGTCCCGGCTGCGCGGGGAGCAGGGTGTCGAGCCATTCCTGACTGGCGGCGGTTTGGCTGACGACTCCGTGGTGGTCATCGAGTACAAGGACGACGGGACCCTGCCCACGCGGATGGGCGACAGCCGGCGCCAGGAACTTGGCGGCAACACATGAACGGAGCGCCTTGGTGACCGGTTCGGCGACCGAAGCCAGGAACTTGATGTCGGCCTCACCGAAGGGACCGGCCGCCTCGGCGCGCCACAGGTCGAGGAACCCCCAGCAGCCGTACTTGTCGGCATACACACTCGAAGCCACGTCGCCGATCTCGTAGCGCGACAGCACCTCGCGCCACATCCGACTCTCGTCGCGGCGCGAGCCCAGCGATGCCGCGACTCTTCCGTCAACGATGAGTTGAGTCCATCGGTTGATCCCGGTCAGGTACTTGAGCCGGATCGCCTCGGGCAACTCTTGCAGGACGGGCACGTCGGCCAGCGGCGCCGAACCGACGCACGTCGAGGGGTCGGTCATGAGCCAGACGTGGGCGTCGAATCCGATGACGCGGCGCAACTCGTCAAGGATCGCCATCCGGAAGGTCAACTCGTCCTCGGCCGTCCGGCAGAGTTCGCCGATGTGTTCGCGCGCCCTGGTCAATGCCGTACTGGTGGCCACTCTTCAGGCTACTGCGGAAAAGATCCCAGATGAGTGGGATGGGCGGGGGATTCGCAGGTCCGTAGCGTCGGGGTTATAAACCGAGGAGGCACTCATGACCACCGTCCACATCGAACATGCCGTCAAGGATTTCGCCGCATGGAAGGCCGTGTTCGACCGCTATCCCGACATGCGGGCCGGGCACCACGTACGCCGCTACGACATCTCGCGTCCCGTCGACGATCCGAAGTTTGTGATGATCCGTCTCGACTTCGACGCGCGGGCCGAGGCGGAGGCTTTCGTCTCGACCATGCGGGGACTGTGGACGTCCGCCCAGGCGGCATCCGTCCTCGCCGGCCCCCCACAAGCACGGATCACCGAAACCGTAGAGGAGGCGTCCTACGACGTGGGCCCCGCAAGATTTGATACCTCAGCAACCCAACGCTGATGCGGTTAGGTTGCTGACGCATCAAATCTGGGGTCAGCTAGAAACATGTGCTACGTGATGCTACGTAGTGCTACAGTCGGGGTATGACCGACGTTCCCGTGCGCGAGATGCGCAATCACACGGCGCAGCTCATCCAGCGCGTACGCGATGGTGAGGACGTCACGATCACCTCCAACGGAGTGGCGGTGGCAACTCTCGTGCCGATCACGGGACGCAGGCATGCCTCGTTCTCCAAGGGTGAACTCGTGTTGGCCTTGAGCCTTCAGGCAGACTCGGGCCTCACCGCTGATCTGGCCGAACTCGCCGGCGACACGACCGACGACCTCGATCCGATTCAATGACGGGGCGGGGACTGCTCGACACGAGCGTCTTCATTGCGAACGAGCTGGGAAGGCGACTGGATTCGTCGCTCGTCCCGCAGAATTCGTTCATCTGTGTGGTCACACTTGCTGAACTCCAACTCGGGGTTCTCGCGGCGAAGGACACGGACACGCGCGCCCGTCGACTCCGTACGTTTGAGGTTGCCAGCACAATCGAACCACTTCCTGTCGATGCCACTGCTGCGGCGGAGTGGGCGCGACTTCGCTATCGCCTGTTCGAGGAAGGTCGCCGGGCAAACATCAACGACCTGTGGATTGCGTCCGTTGCCCTGGCTCATGAAATGCCGGTCGTCACCCAAGATGGTGACTTTGAGTCGCTCGTTGATCTAGGTGGACCCGACGTCATTCTTGTCTAGTCCCTCGTAACGCCGAGACCACACTCTCGTTGAACTCCCAAACGAGGGAGAATCATGCGCGCCAAGAGACTGTCCATCGGCTTCGCCATGCTGGCCGCCATCGCCACCGGATTGGCGGCCCCGGCCAACGCGGTCAACACCGGTCCGGCGCTCTCGGTCCCGGCCGCAACCCTCAACGCCGCACTTAAGTGCACCGGCAACCTCGCGACGAGCACGGGCGTGCCGGTCCTCTTCCTCCACGGCACGACCGCCAACTCCAAGGTCAACTGGTCATGGAACTGGGACAAGGCCATGAACTCCGCTCACCGCGCCCACTGCGATCTCGACGCCCCCGACGGCGGGACCGGCGACATCCAGATCGCCGGGGAGTATGTCGTCAATGCCATCCGGGTCATGCACCGGAAAGCGGGTACGAAGATCAGCATTGTCGGCCACAGCCAGGGCGGAATGGTTGGCCGTTGGGCGCTCAAGTATTGGCCCGACACCCGCGCCATGGTCGACGACTATGTCGGCCTCTCCTCCTCCAATCACGGTTCCCAGGGTGCCGATGCCCTGTGTTCACTGCCGAATGGTTGCTCGGCCGCCGGATGGCAGCAGCGCTCGAAGTCGAACTTCCTCAAGGCCCTCAACACTGGTCCCGAAACGTGGCCAGGCATCAGCTACACCGAGATCTCCACCCGCTTCGACGAGATCGTGTCGCCAACGACATCGGTGTTCCTCAAGCCCGCAACCAACGTCACCAACACCTACGTCCAGGACACGTGCCCGCTCGAGCTCGTCGAGCATTTTGGTATGGCCTATGACAATGCCGCTTGGCTCGTCGGCAACGATGCGCTCACCCACGCGGGACCCGCCAAGTTGTCGAGGGTCAACAAGAGCACATGCGGCGTTCCGTTCATGCCCGCGGTCAACCCAGTGACCTTCGCCACCGACGCAGCCGGCGCCATGCTCGCCGTCGCCCAGAACACCGCCTCAGCCAAGAGCCTCAAAGCCGAACCAGC
>JBDSQP010000350.1:0-1787 GCA_039929755.1 Aeromicrobium sp.
GCCCGAACGAATCGTTCGGGCCCGAGCCGTGCCTTGTCCGAGAGGTGTGCAAATGGGCGAACGCATCAATACACTGGAACTCATATGACAGACGAACATTTGCCCCACACATTTTCGATCCCGACGAGCATTGCGGCGGTCGCCCTGTTCGGGCCCAACGACGAACACCTCCGGCAGATCGAAGATTCCTTCGAAGCGGGCATCCACGTGCGCGGCAACACCGTGACCGTCACCGGTTCGCCCAGCGAAGCCGCCCTCATCGAACGACTCCTCGATGAACTCGTGACGATCATTCGCACAGGCCAGGGACTGACGCGCGAGACCGTCGAACGCAGCCTCACGATGCTGCGCGCCGAAACGCAGGAACGCCCCGCCGAGGTTCTCAGCCTCAACATCCTGTCCAACCGCGGTCGTACGATCCGGCCCAAGACGGTCAACCAGAAGCGTTACGTGGACGCGATCGACAAACACACGATCGTCTTCGGCATCGGGCCGGCGGGCACGGGCAAGACCTACCTCGCGATGGCCAAGGCGGTCCAGGCGTTGCAGGCCAAAAAGGTCAACCGGATCATCCTCACGCGTCCTGCCGTCGAAGCCGGAGAACACCTCGGTTTCCTGCCCGGCACCCTGAGCGAAAAGATCGATCCCTATCTGCGTCCACTCTATGACGCACTGCACGACATGATCGATCCCGAGACCATTCCCAAGCTCCTCACGAGCGGGACTATCGAGGTCGCACCGTTGGCCTACATGCGCGGCCGCACGCTTAATGATGCGTTCATCATCCTTGACGAAGCTCAGAACACTTCGCAGGAGCAGATGAAGATGTTCCTGACTCGTCTCGGCTTCGGTTCCAAGATGGTCGTGACGGGTGACATCACCCAGATCGACCTGCCTTCGGGACAGAAGAGCGGGCTCAAGGTCGTCCGCGACATTCTCGAAGACGTCAAAGACCTGCATTTTTCCTATTTGACGTCGCACGACGTCGTCCGACACAAGCTCGTCGGCCGAATTGTGGCCGCCTACGAAGAGTTCGAGGTGGCACATGAACGTCGACGTACTCAATGAGTCGGGCGTCGAGGTCGATGTCGTCGACCTGACCAAACTCTGCCGATATGTGATGCGCCGTATGCGCTTGCACCCCTCGACGGAGTTGTGCCTGCGACTTGTCGACCCGGCCACCATTGCCGTACTCAACCAGCAGTGGATGGATAAGAAGGGACCGACCGACGTCCTCTCCTTTCCGATGGATGAGCTCAGTCCCGGCAAGGACGACGACGAGGCCGTTGAGGGCTATCTAGGAGACATCGCGTTGTGTCCGCAGGTCGCCGAACAGCAGGCGCCGGCGGCGGGCCACTCCGCGGCCGACGAGATCGAGCTTCTGACTGTCCACGGCATTCTGCATCTGCTCGGCTATGACCACGGCGAACCCGATGAGCACAAGGAAATGTTCGGTCTCCAGGGCCGGCTGCTCAGTGAGTGGGGCAGTGCCAAGCTCGGAGTGGACCCCGAACTGTCGTGAACTGGACCTATATCGTCGTTGCCGCCGTGCTCGCCATCGTTGCGGGCTTCCTGGCAAGCATTGATGCCGCTTTGTCGACGTTTTCCAAGGCCCGGGCCGATGAACTCGCAGGCGAAGGGCGCGGCGGTGCCAGACGGCTCGCCCAGATCCTCGAGGACCCAGCGCCTGCCATCAACAGCATGTTGCTGCTGAGGGTCATCGCCGAGACCACGGCGGCAGTCCTGGCGGCACTGATTGTTGCCTCCCACGTCGACGAACTCTGGCG
>JBDSQP010000351.1:0-9102 GCA_039929755.1 Aeromicrobium sp.
GGCGTGAGCATCGGCGGAGACACGGGACCGCACGGGCCGGCAAGCCTTACCGGTTGGCCGGTCATCGGCGACGATGTCACCATCGCACTGGACTCGATAATCCTTGGGCCCGTGACGATCGGCGACGGAGCAGTTGTCGGAGTCCGATCCCTCGTGGTCAAAGACGTCCCGGCCCGTTCAGTCGTGGCCGGATCGCCGGCACGCGTGGTACGCAAATTGGATGAACCAGCACCTATCTCCCCCAACTGATCACCACCCGAACTGATCAATTTAGAACCGACGTCAGGCAGGCAATGACTCAAGAGGAATATCACCCCGCTGTTCACTACGACCGGGTCACCGAAGCATGGGGCATGCTGCTGGGCGATGAATTGCACTATGGGGTCTTCGCCTCAGGTGACGAGCCACTGGAAGTGGCAACGGGGGCTCTGACGACTCGAATGATCGACGCCGCGCAATTCTCGCCCGGTCAACGGGTTCTCGACGTCGGCTGCGGATCCGGTGCACCAGCGTGCCGGCTCGCGACCGAGCAAGGGGTTGAGGTCCTTGGGATCACGACCAGCCAGGTTGGCGTCGAAACTGCGACCGCCCGGGCAGCCGAAAATGCGGTCGCCGGTGTCGCCTTCGAACAACGCGATGGCACAGCCAATGGCCTCCCCGACGAAAGCTTCGACCGGGTCTGGGCGCTGGAATCCTCCCACCTCATGGCGGACCGACAGGCCCTCCTCTCCGAATGCGCACGAGTCCTCAAGCCAGGTGGACGGTTCGTCCTGTGCGACATCATCCGGCGCCGCGAAGTGCCGTTCCTCGAGCTGCGAGAGCGCCAAGCCGATTTCGCGATCCTCCGCGCCGCGTTCGGCGCTGCCCGAATGGACCCGCTCGACAGCTATGTGGAGTACGCGCAGAATGCCGGCCTCGTCGTTGACGATGTCGTGGACCTGACGACGGCGACCCTGCCCACGTTCGACCGTTGGCGGGCAACGGCGTCGGAACACCGGGAAGCGGTGGCGGCTATCCTTGGCGAAGAAGGTGTCGGGACGTTTGAGGCCTCGCTTGGGATACTTGAGGACTTCTGGCGCGACGGGACCCTTGGCTACGGACTGTTGTCCGCCGCGAAGCCCGTCTGAACAACACCAGTACCCTTTTCTCGTCGGCCTGTTGGGCCGCATGTAACCGCCACGACAAGACATATGGAGCACACGAATATGGGAAGCCCTCGCAGCCTGGCCGAGCAGACAATCCAACGCTTTCTCGTCAGAGCCAACAAGGACGTGGATGTCACTCCAGAAACCCCGCTCTTCGCCGAGGGCATCGGACTTGACTCCCTGGAGACCGCCGAACTCTCGTCAATGCTCGAAGACGACCTCGGTAGCGAC
Organism: Aeromicrobium sp.; assembly: GCA_039929755.1. Classification (GTDB taxonomy): domain Bacteria; phylum Actinomycetota; class Actinomycetes; order Propionibacteriales; family Nocardioidaceae; genus JACMOZ01. Next base: position 1,377 of record JBDSQP010000351.1, read on the forward strand.
CCCTTCAGCGAAGGCATCCTTGCGCAGACCATCGGCGAGATCCTGGACTTCTACAGCAACGAATCGCAGCCCCTCGCGTGATCGAACTGCTGCGTGCTGCCGCTGAGCAGCGTGCAACGCAAGACGCAGTAGTCACCACTCGGCGCTCCACGACCTTCAGCCAGCTCCTCGAGTTGGCTGAGTGCGCCGCCGCCAACCTTGCTGCCCGCGGGATTACGCGATTCGCGATACTCGATGACAACCCGACGCACGTCTTTGCGCTCCTGGCAGGCTCGGCCCTTGCGGGCGCGGAGGCATGCGTCTATCCGCTGGCCGCGACCGACGAGGCCGTTGCCACAAATCGCGAGCGCTTCGACCACGAATACATCGTGACCAACCGCGCGAGTCTGAATGGTGTCGGAGCGATCGACGCCGGTGCGATTGAAACAGTGGACCTGCTCCAGGACCACGGTGCGCCGCGGCTGGGCTCGGCGCCGAGCGCAGCACCACTTCTGGTGATGACCACCGGAACGAGTGGATACCCGCGTGCAGTGCGTCACGACTGGGATCGCATTCTGCTGGGGTCACGTCGAATTGCGCCTGCCGCCGATCAGAAATGGCTTCTCGCCTACGGGTTGAACCAGTTCGGTGGGCTGCAGATCCTCATCCACGTGCTCGCGGCACAGGCGACCCTCATCGCTGCCGACTCCTTCCAGCCCCGCGACGGGCTGGCTGCCATGCGCAAATGGGGTGTCACGCACGCCAGTGGCACGCCAACGTTCTGGCGATTCCTTCTCATCGAGATGCGCAGCGACGACGGCGAGATCCCTCCCCTCCGTCAAGTCACGATGGGCGGCGAGGCAGTGCCTTCGGCACTGTTGCGTCAGGTCGGCGAACAATTCCCCACGGCAAATGTGTCCCAGATATATGGCGCGACCGAGTTCGGACAAAACGTCACGGTCCGCGACGGTTTGGCCGGCCTGCCGATCAGCATGCTTTCCGGAGACGGCGCCGTCGTCTTCAAGGTGATCGACGGCGAACTCTGGGTCAAGTCGCAGGCATCGATGCTCGGTTACTACAACGAGGATCCCGTTCAGGCCGGCAGTTGGCGTGCAACCGGAGACCTCGTCGAGGTCGTAGGCGATCGCATCGAGTTCCGCGGCCGCAAGTCCGAAGTGATCAACGTCGGTGGGATCAAGGTCCATCCCCTGCCTGTCGAGGACAGGATCGGACGCGTCAATGGGGTGGCCCTCGTACACGCCTTCGGAAGGCCCAATGCGATGGTCGGGTCCATCGTGGCGGTCGAGGTGGTCCTGTCACCGGGCCACAGCGCCGATGACGTGGACGCCGAAATTCGTGCGGTCTGTGCAGACCTGCCGCCGGCCGCCCGCCCAAGAAGCATCCGCTTCGTGGAGACCATGAACACGACTGGTAACAAGATCAATAGAGGCGTTTCCAAATGACAGAATCCATAGGCCGCGTTGTCATCATCACGGGCGGAAGCCGGGGTCTCGGCGCAGGCATTGTGCAGTCCTACCTCGACTCAGGCGATCGTGTCGCCACCTGCGCCAGATCGCGCACGGAGCTGGTGGACAAGTGGGAGAACGACCCGGCACTGGAGGGCCGCTTCATCTTCGCCGAAGTGGACCTGAGTAACCGGCAACAAACGAACGACTTCGTGTCTTCGGTCATCAAGACCTGGAGCGTCGTGGACGTACTCGTCAACAACGCCGGGGTCGCGCGAGACAGCATCCTCGGGCTTGCAACGGACGAGGACATCGACACGGTCATCGACCTCAATCTCAAAGGCACCCTCAACATGACTCGGCTCGTGTCACGGCGAATGCTTGCCCGGGGTACGGGAAGCATCGTCAACATCTCCTCGATCGTTGGCCTCTCGGGCTACCGCGGGCTGGCCGTCTACAGTGCTACCAAGGCCGCGATGGACGGAATGACCCGTGCCCTGGCACGAGAACTGGGCTCTCGTGGCATCACCGTCAACTCGGTCGCGCCAGGGTACTTGCGTACGGAAATGTCGCACGGCCTGGACGCCGATCAGTTGCAACAAATCGTGCGGAGGACACCCGCAGGCCGTCTGGGCGAGCCATCGGACATCGCCCGTGTCGTTCAATTTCTGACAGCACCGGAAAACGACTACATCACTGGACAGGTCATCGTCGCAGATGGCGGACTGACCGCCTGAGTACGAGCCCAGCTGGCTTCCTCGATCCAATACGAACGGACAGACTTCATGAGAGTTGTGGTGACCGGCGGTGCCGGATTCCTCGGATCGCATTTGTGCACGAGATTGATCGAGCAAGGTGAAAACGTCGTTGCCATCGACAACTTCCTCACCGGTGTGCCGCAAAATGTCGAGCATCTCATCGGCAACCAAAATTTCCGCTTAGTTCGCGCGGACGTCACGGACTTCCTGCACGTCACCGGCGACGTCGATCTCGTCCTTCATTTCGCATCGCCCGCGTCCCCGATCGACTATCACGAATTGCCGATCGAAACGATGAAGGTCGGATCCATCGGCACGTTGCACGCGCTCGGTCTCGCCAAGGAGCGAGGAGCCCGGTTCGTCCTCGCCTCGACCTCCGAGACATACGGTGACCCGCAGGTCCACCCACAGACGGAGGACTACTGGGGACACGTCAACCCTGTCGGCCCCCGGGGCGTCTACGACGAAGCCAAGCGATTCGGCGAGGCGCTCACTATGGCCTACCGGCGTACGCATGACGTCAACACCGGCATCGTGCGCATCTTCAACACCTTCGGCCCGCGCATGCGTCCCAACGACGGGCGCGCCATCCCCAACTTCATTCGCCAGGCCCTGTCCGGTGCACCCATCACCGTCGCCGGAGATGGAAGTCAGACGCGTTCAGTTTGCTACGTGGACGACCTGATTGAAGGCATCCTACGTTTCGCGCGCACCGACGAATCCGGGCCGGTCAACATCGGCAATCCGAACGAGATCTCGATGCTCGACCTCGCCACCTGGATCCGCGATCTAACGAAGTCTGAATCGCCGATCGAGTTCATCGAACGGCCGGTCGACGACCCGGCAATCCGTCAGCCAGACATCACGTTGGCTGGGAAGCTGATGGACTGGAGCCCCGTGGTGCCGGTCGAGACCGGGTTGTTGCGAACCATCGAATGGTTCAGCACGCACCCCGAACTCATCAACTGAGCAATTCCTCCAACGCCGCGACAAACTTTTCGCGATCGAGCTTGATGTCGGTCAGCACACCGTTCATGGGTGAGCCCGGCTGCCGTGTCGCAGGGTTCCCGCCCACCAGGTAGCGGTAGCGGGCATCATCGATGTTCTCGGTGATGTTCCAGTAACAGACGTTGACGTAATTGGGTGCGAAGAGCTCCAACACGCGTACGCCCGGACTACAGAACGCGAGGTTCGCAAGCGCTGCGCCGTGGGGCGCGACGATGACTTCAGCCGCGCCAAACCAGTCGATCTGCTCCTGGACGGTCAATGTGCCCGGATCGACGCGAACGAAGCCCTGTTTCTCCATCAAAGGCCACAGTTCGGCTTCATTGACGAGTCGGCGTGTGTTCGGCTGGTCGCCACGAGTCACGTACAACCGACGTGGCGCGTCAGCCGTATTCTTGCTCGGGAGCTGCTGCTTGAGCCAGTCAATCGGCCAACGCGGCGCCACGAGATCTGGATTGGGCACACACGGGACCAGCAACCTGTCTGCTTTTACGGCACGATGTTTTCCCGTCTCAATGATCGGAATCGTGTCCAGACCGAGCATGGTCAGGAATTGCTTCTGGTAGCGAGCCGCCGAGGACACGTAGATCGCATCGGGCATTCGCCCCGGCATGGTCTCGCAGAACACACCCCAGCGCGGAAGAACGTCGAGCAGGAAGTGGTAGTAGTTTCCACTGCCGCCTCGGGTGGCCAGAGTCAGAAGCGAACCGCCGAATTGTTCGACCACCGGCAGCTTTGCACGCAAGAAGATCGGATGTTCTCGCCAACTCGTGATTCCGAAATAGGAACTGGATTCGTAGTCGAGGGTGCCCCCCGGAGTCAGGTTGGCGCCATAGTCACCGACCACCGTCCCGCCGGCGATTTCCAGGGTGAACCGGCGCGGAACGTCATAGTTCAGATTGTCCTCGAAAACCCAAAAGTTCGACGGGTCACCACTTGGGGCCTTACGCCGTACGTCTTCCCCCGCGCCGCCAATGTGCAAGGTGACCGCCGCCGGTTCGAGCGCGGCCGTCTGGTCGGCGTTCGCGGTGGCACGGCGTGGCAGCGCACGGGATCGGAAGATCCTCGAAGTGCGCCGGTTGATCACGCCGAGCATCAGTGAAGCAAAACGGTGCAGGCGTTTGAAGAATGGCCAGGCGGGTTGTAACGCGCTTGGCAGTCGGCTCACGCGAGTTCGTCCCGACTGAGCCAGACCGTCCCTTGGCGGGGGCTGACGGGCTCGTGTGCGACGGTCGACAGCCCTACCGTGCCGAAGAATGCTTCAAGCTCCGGCCACGAATGACCGGGGACGTCGTGGTACTCCATGACTACGCGTCGAACCGACGCCCAGTCTTCGGAGGCGGAGTTGAGAACCATGTCGTACTCGGCACCCTCTGTGTCAATCTTGACCACCTCGACACCTGCGACAGCAGAAGCAAAAGCGTCTGCGACTGTCATACAGGGCACCTCGATCTGCTTGGCGCCTTCCGGCGCGGTGATTCCGTTGAGGCTGCTTCCGCCCACGTTGTCAGCGAAAATCAGGGTTCCGGTTTTTGACGCGACTGCCACCTGATGGCAGTGCACCCGGCCGGAGAAGCCGTTGCGGTCCACGTTGCGCTCAAGGTAGACAGCCGTCGAAGGAGATGCCTCGAAAGCTTCAACCTGGCCCTCGGGGTGTTGCCGGGCGAACGCCAACGAGAAGCAACCGATGTGCGCTCCGATGTCTACGGCAACAGGAGAGTCGCCGAGGTCGCTAGTGAACCAGCCGAGACGATACGTGTCCTCGGCGAACACTTCGTAGACAGGCACCCGGGCGCCTGGTCGGTTCGGGCAGATGACGCTGAGTTGGTCGTCGACCCGAAAGACAAGCTCATCGGGGCGCCCGGTGATGGGGCGCGAGGCGATGGCGCCAAGCAGGCGAGGGCCGTTTTCGAAGTCTGTCAGAGTTTGCCCGACTCGGCGTGCGGCGTGTCGGAATCGTTCGATCGTGGTCATATGTGCTCCGCGGCAGGTTCTTGGGGCTTCGGTTTGGATGATTCATCGACGTCGTCGATTTTGTGTTCGTCTTCAGCTTCGGCCGCAAGGTACGTGGCGATGATGGCGAGCGAGAGGGCAGACCAGATGAACCTGTCCCACAAGGCATTCGTGATCATACCGATCGAGGCGTAGGCCAACGCCGGATACGCCAAACGGTGGTAAGGATGGGGAACCGAGAAAAGCGGATAGACCGTGGAACCGAGGACGAACAGGTAGGCAACGACCCCGATAACTCCGACCGCAACACCTATCTCGAGATAGATGTTGTGGGCGGCCAGGGCATTCTCAAAGCCTGTGCCCAGCAATGGGTGGTCCCTGAAGACCCTGATCGATTCGGTGAGCGCCCTACTTCGTTCCCTGTCGGAATAGTCCGTCGTCGTGTCTCCCTGCAGGCGTCCAAGGGCGTTATCGCCCCCCTCGTTGAGGAGTTTGCCAGACAACAGCAAGGCAAAGCTCAATCCAGCGGCGAGGAAGCCCGCGGCGGGAACCGAACGCTCCACTAGCGGGAAGATCAAAGCGACGAGGATGAGGACAAGCAGCGCCGCGCGGCTGCCACTTATCCACACTCCGTAACTGCAAATCGCGGCGGCGGCCAAAACACCCCAACGCCAGGACGGCCTGATGAACGCGGCGATGTACGGCAGAAGGCACGTGGCAAGGAGAGCCGAAAGGCCGAAGAAGTTGACGTGTGTCGCAAGACCTTGATAGCGACCCGTGCTCGGGGCCGCGCCCTTGATCAAGGCATCCGCCACGCTCAGGCATTGGCCGAGAACGTACGCCGAGGCAAGCCAGAGGACAATCTTGTTGTTAGGTCGCCAGAGCAGGAACGCTGCGGGCAATCCGAGTGCGGAGACAACAAGGCGCGTCATGGCGTTGAGGCTTGTGCCGGGGTCCGTGCTGCCCAAGGAGGCGAGGAGCCCCATCACCACCAGGACCACCGAACCGAGCAGGAAATATGTGGGCGGATGGAATCGTCGTATCAACAAGGTCGGTATCAGCAGGCCGAATCCGAGCAGGAAGAAGACATCAGACATCGTGACAAATGAAAGAGCCGCGCTCGGCCGGACCGAGTTGCACGGTGCAAAAAACATTGCCATGACGAGCAAACATGTACCGGTCTGAATCAGCCCAAAAGTCACGACGACGACGAGTCCCAGAGCGATTCCAATGGCTACGATCGCGGTAGTTTGCGAAAGTTGAGCCATTCGGAGCCTCGCCACCAGGAACGACACACATCCCACGAACACGACGACACTGTCGAATGTGGGCAACCTGCCCAAAAAACGTCCCAGCGGACTGTCAGATCTGACGTGAGGGAGGTTTAAGCGTCGGGGATCAAGGCGCCGCAGAAACATGCTCCGCTCCCGCTCTTGGGGTGCCGACGTTCACCGCTTGACCGACGATCTCCGGGCTCCTGCGGTTACTTCGGCACGCTTCTTCCTGGATCCGAAAAGTCCCTTTTGCTTGACCTCTGAAGCCGGCGGGACGTTCCCATACCCGTAGCCATACCCGTAGCCATATCCGTAGCCGGACTTCGAACCGCGCGGCGTCATATTGAGCACGGATCCAACGATGTGGCCACCGACGCTGTCAATGCGGTCCTTTGCCAGTCGTAGTTGCTCCCGCGTCGTCTTGCCATGACGGGCGACGAGAAGCACCCCATCGACTTCGCTCGCGAGGATCGCTGGATCGGTAACCGGAAGCAAGGGAGGCGCGTCGATGATGACGACGTCATACGATTCACGAACTGTCGCAATCAGGTCGCGCATGACCTGAGTTTCGAGGACTTCGGCAGGGTTGGGCGGCTGCGGGCCCGTGCCAAGGAAGTCGATGCCGCTTTGGTGCCTCTGGATGCAGTCCTCCAACTGCGCCTTGCCGACGAGAACCGTGAGCACGCCGACAATGTTTTCGAGTCCGAGAAGCGATGAGACCTCCGGTTTGCGGAAGTCGCAGTCGATCAGCAGAACCGCACGACCAGCTTGGGCCATTGCTATCGCCAGGTTGGTTGCGGTGTTGGTCTTGCCCTCATTGGGAAGCGCACTCGTGACGACGAAGACCTGGGCTTTGCCGTCGAGGTCAACGAACTGGAAGTTGGTGCGCAAGACTCGGAACGACTCTGCGCGTTCGGTTTGACTCGACTCTTCATTGATCAAAGGGTGCTCTGACACCGTTCGGTCGAAGGGCACCGTCGCCATTACCGGCCTGTTGGTGACGCTCTGGACTTCTTCTGATTCGCGGATGGAAGTGTCGAAAAGGTCTCGCAGAACCGCTGCGCTGACGCCGATCAACAGACCGAGCAAAGCTCCGACCGCAATATTGAGGGAAGTGAGGGGCGATATGGCCGCGCCACTCAGAGTCGCTTTGCCTGGTAGCCGCGCCGTGATCGGAGCTACGGCGGTGTCGCCGGTCGGCTTCTCCAGTTCCTCGATGAGGGACCGGACTTCTTCGGCTTCGGTCTGGGCAATCGACTGAGCCAAATAGGGGTTGGTAGCGGTTGCCCGA
>JBDSQP010000352.1:0-4550 GCA_039929755.1 Aeromicrobium sp.
TGGGCATGCAGGTGTTGCGTCACTAGTCGAGCTGAAAGTCTTCCAAGGCGGCCTTGGACCGTTCTATCAACGTACCTGCGTGGGCCCACTTCTTTTGCATGCCCGGAAGCTTGTCCTTCTCGACGTCGCAGTTGTAGCTGGCAATGCAATCACTCCACGTGCTACCGGCCGACACGAAGTCCTTGTAGGCATCCTCGAGAGGGACGCCTACTTTCTGCACGCAATAGACGTTCGGGGTCTTGTCCCAATCTGTCTTGTCATAAGCCACGCTGATATCCCCGAGTCGACCGCTGTAGTCATCCGGTTTAAGGCCGACACTCAGCCGCGAGTTCAGGTCATCGAGCGAATCGGAGAATTCCTGGACCATCTGCTTGCACAAAGCCCCGGTCTCGCCGATCTTCTTTTGTCGTGCTTCCTGCTTCTTCTTAGCTGCGGCTGCGACCGTCCTATCCTTCTCAGCCTTTTTCTCGGCTGCACTCGGACCCCCACAACCCGCTAGCAGAACCAAGAGAAGGGCGACGCCGAGATAGGAAAATTTGCGCATGGTCCACACGCTAGCTGGGCGACGGGGAAGGCACATATGGAAGTGCTAAACCAACCTCGGAGTCGATGCTGCCATTTGTGCTTTCGAAGGCGGCAAGCGCTTTCTCGGCACCGAAGGGCGCTCCGAGAGTCAGAAGTCGAGCCTATAGGGAAGAGGCAGACTTGGATTGCTCCGAATCTGCCTCTGACCTGCACTTATTTCTCTGTGCGCGATACTGGGTTTGAACCAGTGACCTCTTCCGTGTCAGGGAAGCGCGCTACCGCTGCGCCAATCGCGCCGTGATCCGTGAGGATCGGGCATTCAATTATGACTAACTTTCGAGGTCGAGACGGGATTTGAACCCGTGTAGACGGATTTGCAGTCCGTTGCCTCGCCTCTCGGCCACTCGACCATAAAACAGGTCAAAAACCTGCTTCGAGCGGACGACGGGATTCGAACCCGCGACCCTCACCTTGGCAAGGTGATGCTCTACCACTGAGCCACGTCCGCGCGCTAGGAAACTTGTTCCAAGCCGAGACGAAACTTTAGCCGATTCGGGGTCGCGTCCCCAACTCGGGGTGGCGGTACGGTGGCCATATGCGAGCTTGGCTGAACGGACAACTCCTCGAATCACCGCAGGGACAGGCAATTTCTGTCCTTGACCACGGCATGATCGTCGGAGACGGCGTATTCGAGACCATCAAGATCGAAAACGGGGCGCCGTTTGCCCTCACCAGACATCTCGACCGGCTGGTGAAATCGGCTACGGGGCTGGGTATCGGTGTACCCGATATCGGCGCGATCCGCGAGGGAATTGCCGCGACGATCGACGGTCAGGACCTGCCGTTCGGTCGCATACGAGTCACCGTCACCTCGGGGGTAGGACCGCTGGGATCTCCGCGTGGCAAGTCAGGCCTGACGTCGGTTGTCATCACCGAACCTTGTGACCGTCCGCCCGACGTCAGCGCGGTTGCCACCGTTCCGTGGACGCGCAACGAGCGGGGCGCTATCGCCGGGCTCAAGACAACGTCATACGCCGAAAATGCGTTGATGGTCGAGTATGCGATGGCTCGCGGAGCTTCCGAGGCGGTGATGCCCAACACCGTCGGTCTGCTTTGCGAAGGCACCGGTTCCAACATCTTTTATGTGATCGGCGAGCAACTCATCACTCCGACGCTCGCATCCGGCTGCCTTGCCGGCGTCACGCGCGCGTTGGTCCTCGAATGGTGTGCGGGTGAGATCGATGTGGTCGAACGCGACGAACCCATCGGCATTCTGGAAACAGCCGATGAAGTGATCCTTGCTGGCACAACTCGCGACGTTCAGGCGATCTCGCGCGTCGACGATCGAGACGTTCCCGCACCCGGGCCAGTGACGATGAAGGCTCAGGAGATTTGGGCCAGGGAAAGTGTCAAAGACATCGATCCGTGATCAGAGGCCATTAACGTATGCCTATGGTTCGCACCGTGGCATTCGCAAAACTCGCCCCGCTTGCCCTCGTTCTCGCTCTGACCGCGTGCGGTGGCGCTGACGATTTCGAGGGCTCGACCGCGCCGAGCCAATCGCCGACTGGCTCGGCATCGGCGCCGAAGTCGGGTGAGACTCAAAAGGTCACGACCGAAATGCGTACGGCCAAGGGCTGCAACAACATCATCAAATCCGGCGCCATCGAGACCATCATCGAACTGTTCGATCACTACAAAAAGGATCCCTCGGCGGCGGGGGCGATGAACGTCTCTGCGATGCGCAAGGCCCTGGATGATTTGGCGAAGGCCGGAGACAATGCGCCGGACAAGATTCGGGCGGCTGCCGTCGCCCTCGTTTCTGACGTGGGAAGCCTTCTGGATTCATACAGTCACCTTGAGGGCATAAGCACGGTCGCGAGCGTGGGCCAGATTCAACGAGAGATCGATGCGCTGTGCGTACCAAAGAACTAGCGTCGCGAAGGGTGCGTTAGGGTTTTCTCGCACCACACGGGCGATTGGCGCAGTGGTAGCGCGCTTCGTTCACACCGAAGAGGTCACTGGTTCGAACCCAGTATCGCCCACCAGCAAGAAACGGCTCCTGAACTGCGAATATGCGGTCAGGAGCCGTTTTGGTTGTAGGCCGCGTGCTACCAGATTGCTACTTCAAGAAGCCTGCAATGTCATCGAAAACCGACCTCAATCACGAGTCCTGGTGGCGTCGGCGTTCGATGGCGTTGCCCAGCCGGACCGCTGCTCTCACGAAGGCGGGAGCCGTTCGGGCGGTTTGTAGGACCATCTTGTCCATGGATGTCTGCATGGACTCCTCCTGAGCGACGTTCTCAGGCTGCTCTCCCGCGTGGGTCACTGCGAACAGCTACCCAACTGCCGGGGATGTCTTTGAGCTCGTGCTCGCGCTTGCTGGCGAAGGTCAGACCGGAGCCCGCCACTAGGTCGTGCACGGTCCGCGACACGAGCACCTGGCCCGGGTCCGCTGCCGCGCCGACGCGCGCACCGATGTGGACGGTCAAGCCGGTGACATTCATCGCATCGCGTTCAAGCTCGCCGGTGTGGATGCCGGCACGAACGGCGATGCCGGCGTCCTTGGCCTCGCGGCAGATCGTCTCCGCACAGCGGACGGCGGCGCTCGGGCCATTGAACACACTCAGCGTTCCATCGCCCGCGACGGTCATCAGGCGACCACCGTTTGTCTTCACGGCAAGCCGGACGAGACGCTCGTGATTGGCACGCATCTGCCGATAGGTGGTATCCCCAACACGGGCGAGTAGTTCGGTGGACGAAACCACGTCGGTGAACAACACCGTGCCGAGGAAACGGTCCGCATCGCTCGAGTGACTGGTTCCGGTGGCCACTTCCTCGATGTGGTCAGCAACCGGGGCCGCCATCTGACCGAGGGACGAACCCGGCTGAATGGGCGGGATGAGGTGAAACGTACTCCCTGAAATGAGTTGCGCCACGTAGCGCGTGGCGGCTTCTGGAACGAAGAAGTCAGGAGAGCCGACGACCCGGGTCGGGGCATGAATCGCGCGAAAGACGTCCTGAATGTCTAGGCGGAGCACCCAATCGAAGTAGGACTGGGCAGCGGCAGGCGTGGCAGAGCATCGTTCCAGCACGGCCATCAGACGGCGGTTGTAGGCGGTGTCCAGGACCGGGTCGAACAGGTCGATCAGTCCACCCGAGCCCCAGTTGGTCATCATATGTCGAGCTGTCTCGATGCCTTTGTGCAGTTGATCGTCGGTCCAGCCGTGCAAGTCATCCGCCTCGGCACCCTGAGCCAGGGGTGCGACTAAGACGAGAGCACTGACTCGCTCAGGCGCCCGCGCGGCGACTAGAGCCAGCGCGCCACACGTTCCGAACCATCCAACCATCGTCGCGCGGCGCATCCCGACCGCGTCCATGATTGCGAGGACGTCGTCGGCCTGCTGCTCGATGGTCGGGACATACGAAACCTAGTCAGACAGTCCGAAGCCCCGACGCTGGAAATACACGGTCCGCGAAAATCCAGCAACCCGCTCGATGTTGCGGTTGATATCCGGGTCCGTTATCTGCAAATCCAAGGGCTGGAAGACCTCGAAGAAGTGCACGAGCTCGGGACGTGCGTCGGCTGTAGTTGGGCCGCGTGGACGTTCGCTGATATTCCGGCGCGTTTGGGCGCATGATGGGGTGCCGGGCAGCAGCGTGTTTCCCGTTCTGATGGGGCTCCCCGTGCATACTCTCCAAGCGATTCGCCGTCTTAAGGCGCCTCCTGTCGCAGCTGCCTTTCTTCTGGTGTCCAGTATTGGCCTGAGCATCGTGGGGATGTCGCCGGCATCGGCGGTCAACATCGTCTCGGAGCAGGGTTCAGGGGAGCCGACCCAATCAGCACCCGAGCCTGAGCCGCCACCTGTCGACGAACCCGCTCCTCACGACACGGGGACCGCAGGCGCGGTCCAATCCGCCGTTGTTGCGCCGGTGATCACGTCGACCCAGTTGTCCGAAAACCCTATTAGCGTAAGCGGTCAGGCCAGGGATACCGCAAACATCAACCCCTTTCCGCATGACCC
>JBDSQP010000353.1:0-3623 GCA_039929755.1 Aeromicrobium sp.
CGCTGCGTGATTCACTCGCCGGCGACCGAGTCGAACGTGTCCTCGGCATCGTCAATGGCACCACCAACTTCATCCTCGACGCGATGACCACAACGGGTGCCGGCTTCGGCGATGCCCTCGATGAGGCCCAGCGACTCGGCTATGCCGAGGCTGATCCGACAGCCGACATCGAAGGATTCGATGCGGCCTCCAAGGCCGCGATCCTTGCGAGCCTTGCTTTCCATACCCGTGTGAGCATCGGCGATGTCTATCGCGAAGGCATCACCGAGGTCAGCTCGGCCGATATCAGTTCGGCCCGCGAAATGGGTTGTGTCGTCAAGCTCCTGGCGATCTGCGAACGCCGCGACACCCCCGAAGGCCCTGCGGTCTCGGCACGCGTCCATCCCGCGATGATCCCGATCACTCATCCGCTTGCCAGCGTCCGAGGCGCATACAACGCCGTGTTCGTTGAGAGCGAATCCGCTGGTCAGCTGATGTTCTACGGACCTGGTGCCGGTGGCGCGCCGACTGCGAGTGCTGTTCTCGGTGACGTCGTGTCGGTGGCCCGCAACCGCCGCAGCAACGTCTTCGGACCGGGGGAGTCGAGCCACGCGCAGTGCGAAGTCCTCGACATGGGTCGCACCCGCACGCGCTATCACATTGCGATCGACGTTGACGACAAAGCCGGCGTGCTCGCCGCAGTCGCCCACGTGTTCGCCGAATTCGACGTGTCCATCAAGACCGTTCGCCAGGACGGCCATGGCGGCGACGCGCAACTCGTCGTCGTGAGTCATGAAGCAGACGATGCCGCCCTGGCCGCAACTGTCGCCAAATTGCGTGAACTCGACATGGTGCGTGACGTTTCGTCCGTCATGCGTGTCGAGGGAGGATCCTGATGCCCAAGTCCGCTCATCTATGGCGAGGCGTGATCGAGGAATACCGCGAATGGCTTCCGGTTGACGCCGACACCCCTGTCATCACGCTTTGTGAAGGCGGCACTCCGCTCGTGCATTCGGCGTGGCTTTCGGGGATCGTCGGCGGAGACGTTTGGCTCAAGGTCGAGGGCGACAATCCGACTGGCTCGTTCAAGGATCGCGGTATGACTGTCGCGATTTCGGTGGCCACCGGCCAGGGTGCCAAGGCCGTGGTCTGCGCGTCAACGGGCAACACTTCGGCGTCGATGACCGCCTACGCGGCCCGCGCTGGACTCACCCCGATCGTCCTCGTCCCGCACGGCAAGATCGCCGCGGGCAAGATGGCACAGGCAGTCATGCACGGCGCGCAGGTCATCCAGGTGCGTGGTGGGTTCGACCAGTGCCTCGATATCGCGCGTGGCCTCGCCAAGAACTATCCGGTCGCACTGGTAAATTCGGTCAATCCCGTTCGACTGCAGGGCCAGAAGACGGCGTCGTTCGAGATCGTGGACGCCCTCGGAGTTGCTCCTGACCTGCATGTTCTCCCCGTCGGCAATGCCGGCAACATATCGGCATACTGGCTGGGTTATCACGAGTATGCCGAGGCCGGCATGGCCAAAAAGACTCCCTCCATGTGGGGCTTTCAGGCTGCCGGTGCGGCGCCGCTCGTTCTCGGCAAACCTGTCGAGAACCCCGAGACGGTCGCCACGGCGATTCGGGTGGGCAATCCGGCATCCTGGACACTCGCGATCGCTGCCCGTGACGACTCGGGGGGACGCATCGAAGCAGTGAGCGACGCCGACATCCTGCAGTCACAGCGTGACCTCGCTTCGCGCGATGGCGTGTTCGTCGAACCAGCTTCGGCGGCCGGTGTCGCCGGTCTCCTTCAGGCCGCAAGGACCGGCGAAGTCGAGCGCGGACGAACCATCGTCGTCACCGTCACCGGTCATGGCCTCAAGGACACCGAGACGGCTTTGTCCGGAGTCGAGTCCATCATCGACTCGGTCATCGACTTCGATGTCGATGCAGCCGCAGAGGCCGCCGGGCTCCGATGAGTGCTGGCTTCCAATGAGCTTCGTGTCCGGACCAGTCACAGTCAGGGTCCCCGCTTCCACCGCCAACCTCGGCCCAGGTTTCGACGCGCTGGCACTCGCCCTCTCAATGTATGACGAGATCACCGTCGAAGTCGTCGGAGATTCCTTACTTGTCGAGGTCGAAGGCGAAGGCTCCGCCGATGTGCCCCGCGACGAAAGACACCTTGTTGTCTCTTCCATGCGTCGCGCCTTCGCCGAACTGGGGGAGTCACCCCCGGGCCTCAGGGTTTCGTGCCTCAATGTCATCCCGCACGGCCGCGGTCTCGGCTCGTCGGCGGCGGCGATCGTCGGTGGCCTGGTTGCCGCCCGCGCACTTGTCGAGGGTGGCGAGACGCGCCTGGACGATGACAATCTCCTGCGGCTCGCCAACGAGATCGAGGGCCATCCAGACAATGTAGCGGCGGCCTTGTTCGGTGGATTGACGATCGCCTGGACGGCCGGCGGTGTCGGCAAGGCCGTGCGACTGGATGTGCATACTGATGTCGCGGTGTTCATCCCACCTGTCGCAGTCTCCACCCATGCCGCACGCGGCGTCTTGCCCGCCAAGGTCTCCCACGGAGATGCCGCCGCCAATGCCGGCAGGGCCGCGCTCCTGGTGGCCGCACTCGTTGGCGGCCGATCAGACGTACTTCTCGCGGCGACCGAGGACCGACTTCACCAGGATTACCGTGCGCCGGAAATGCCTGCCTCGCATGAGTTCATGACGGGATTGAGGACCGCAGGAGTCCCGGCCATCATCTCCGGTGCAGGCCCAACCGTGTTGGCGTTCATCTCGGACGAGGGTCTCTCCTCGCATACGCCAATGGGTTGGATTTACCGGGAACTCGCGGTCGATTCGGACGGCGTGACACATCACGCGTTGTGACCCGGCCTACACCGCGTCAGACGATCCGGTGTTACAGTTGACACGTTGGAGTCGAGTTCACGAACTCCCCCGACAATGCAATCAGACAGTGCAATCCAAAGAGTGCAATTCAAACAACGCAATTCACTTGGCCCGTCGGATACGGGCAAGCCTTCATGCAATCTGGAATCACCAGATCCGGGCCTTTGGCCATGAATAAGGAATCCACGTGACAGAAACAATCAGTACTCCTGACGTTGACTCGTCGGCCGCAGAAGCGGTTTCGACCACCCCCAAGAAAGCCACTCTCAACAAGAGGGCAGGGGGCGGACTCAGCGGCAAGGTGCTCGCCGAACTCCAGGAAATTGCTGGCGGCCTCGGAATTACCGGCTCGAACAAGATGCGCAAGGGCGCACTCATCGACGCCATCAAAGAAGCTCAGGGTGGCTCAAAGCCAGCCAAGGCTGACTCGGCCGCAGCCGAAGCCCGTCGCGCCGAAGCTCCCAGGACAGAGACTAGGCAGGACGACGCCCCGCAAGCCGGCGACGCTCCGTCCAGCGATGACAATCGCCAGGACAACCGCCAGAACGACGGCGGCAATCAGGGCAACCAGGGCGGCGGCAACCGCAACCGCAATGATCGCCAGGGCAACAACCGCAATCAGGGCAACAACGACGGTGGCGGCAACAACCGCAACCAGGGCGGCAACCAGGGTGGCGGCAATCGCAACCAGGGTGGCAACCAGGGCAACCAGGGCGGTGGCAATCAGGCCGGCAATGACGATGAAGAGTT
>JBDSQP010000354.1:0-1995 GCA_039929755.1 Aeromicrobium sp.
CCGAGCCCAAGGCCCGACTCCGCAAAGGCAAGACAAAAACCGAGCCCGAGGATCATTACTAATCCAGTCATGGCTTTAGCGTCGCTGATCAAGGTAGCTAGCCGGTGACCTGCGCAAATACGCAAAGTGAACGTCTCGTGCTCGCCAATAAGGTGCGAGTTAAGGTGCCAATCGTTCGATCGACCAGCCGACGGGCGATTGCGCGAACCTCAAGCGGTCGTGCATACGATTGGCCCGTCCCTGCCAGAACTCGATCGAGTGCAGTCCGAGCCGGTATCCGCCCCAATGATCGGGCCGTTCAACATCGCGCCCGGCGAAATGGTTCTCGGCCGACTCGAACCGCATTTCGAGTTCGGATCGGCCCGAAATGGATTCGGACTGCGGCGAGGCGACGGCCCCGATTTGTGCCCCACGCGGCCGTTGCGCAAAGTATTCGTCGGACTCCGCAGCCGAGACACGAGTCACCTGGCCCTCGATCCGTACCTGCCGTTGCAGCGGGTGCCAGAGCATCACCGCGGAGGCAGCGGGGTTCGAGTCGAGCTCTGCACCCTTGCGGGAGTTGTAGTTGGTGTAAAAGACCATTCCGTCTTCATCCATGCCTTTCAGGAGGACGATACGAACCGACGGATGACCCTGGGCAGTGGATGTCGCGAGAGCCATCGCGTTGGGTTCGGGGATCCGTGCGGCAACGGCATCGTCGAGCCAACGCTCAAAAAGGGCAAGTGGATCGTCGCCGGCAGCGGCCTCGTCCAATCCATGCTGCGCATAGTCCGAGCGCATACGCTCCAAATCTGGGTCCACGAACACACGATAGCCGTGGCAGGGCAGAATGAGGCTTATGACTGAAGTTCACCATGGCCTTGAAGGCGTCGTAGCGTTCGAATCACAGATCGCCGAGCCGGACAAAGAAGGCTCTTCCCTCCGCTACCGCGGAGTCGACATTGATGACCTCGTAGGACGCGTTCCCTTCGAAAAAGTGTGGGGCCTCCTCGTTGACGGCAAGTACGAGCCGGGTCTCCCCGCCGCCGAACCCTTCCCCATCCCTGTGCACTCGGGCGACATCCGCGCCGACGTCCAGAGCGCCATCGCGCTGACGGCACCCGCCTGGGGCCTTCGCCAGTTGTATGACATCCAGGACGGCGCCGAGGTCCGCGAAGATCTTGCCCGCACAGCGGTGATGGTTCTGTCGTATGTCGCGCAGGCCGCCCGCGGCACTGGCAAGCCGATGGTTCCCCAGGCACAGATCGATCAATGCGACACCATCATCGAGCGCATGTTGATGCGCTGGCGCGGTGAGGTCAACCCCAATCACGCCAAAGCCATCGACGCCTACCTCGTTTCCGCCGCAGAACACGGTATGAACGCCTCCACCTTCACGGCCCGCGTCATCGCCTCAACCGGTGCTGACGTCGCCGCCGCTCTCTCCGGGGCCGTCGGCGCGATGTCCGGACCGCTCCACGGCGGAGCGCCTTCGCGCGTTCTCGGCATGATCGAAGAGGTTGAGAAGACTGGCGACGCCACCGCCTACGTCAAGCAACTCCTCGACAGCGGTGAGCGCCTGATGGGCTTCGGCCACCGCGTCTACCGCGCCGAAGACCCTCGCGCCCGCACACTGCGCCGCACGGCCAAGGAGCTCAACGCTCCCCGCGCCGAGGTCGCCGAGGCACTCGAGCAGGCAGCGCTCAAGGAGCTCCGCGAGCGCCGGCCAGACCGCGTCCTCGAGACCAACGTCGAGTTCTGGGCGGCGATCGTCCTCGACTACGCCGAGATCCCGCCAAACATGTTCACGGCAATGTTCACCTCCGCCCGCACAGCCGGCTGGAGTGCCCACATCCTCGAACAACATCAGACCGGGCGCCTCATCCGTCCTTCGGCTATCTACGTGGGCCCGCCGGCTCGCAAGGCCGACGAGGTCGAGGGCTGGAACGCCGCCTGGGCCAACTAGCCCCAACACCCGAAGGGCCGTCTCGCACCGTGTTAGTCGATCGGTATGAG
>JBDSQP010000355.1:0-5677 GCA_039929755.1 Aeromicrobium sp.
AGTTCGGCTTTGCCCATGAGGCGACGCTAACCTATGCCCCATGAGTGCAGAGGGATTGTCCGAAGCCCGTCGTCGTATGGTCGCCGGCGGAGTTCACGAGCGAGCCATCGATGTCTTCTCTCACTACTACGACCTGCTCGAATCCGGTGCCACCGGCATGATCGCCGAAGCCGACGTGGAGCCCCTCGAGAACATCGCGCACGCCTCCGCCCTGGCGGTGAGCGAAGAAGAGAAGTGCGCCGCGGCCAACGTGACTGCCGTGATCAAGCTCAACGGAGGCCTCGGCACCACCATGGGCATGGACCGCGCCAAGTCCTTGCTTCGGGTTCGCAATGACCTGAGTTTCCTCGACATCATCGTCGGACAGATCCAACATGTCCGTGACACTTATGGCGCGCGCTTGCCGTTGCTTTTCATGAACAGCTTTCGGACCCGTGACGACACGCTCAAGGCGCTCGCCGCTTACCCCGATCTGGCCGTTGACGGACTTCCCCTCGACTTCCTGCAGAACCGCGAGCCCAAGTTGTTGCTCGACGATCTGCGTCCGGTCAGCTGGCCGGCCGACCCTTTGCTGGAATGGTGCCCGCCGGGTCACGGCGACCTCTATACGGCGCTCGAGGTTTCGGGTGTTCTCGACGCTTTGCTTGACGCGGGCTATGAGTACGCGACGGTCTCCAATTCGGACAACCTGGGTGCCGCGCCGGACCCCGCGATGATGGGCTGGTTCGCCGCATCCGGTTCGCCTTATGCCGCCGAGGTATGCGTGCGGACCCCGGCTGATGTCAAGGGCGGGCATTTGGTCGTCAGAAGAAGCGACGGACGTCTCGTCCTGCGCGAGTCGGCACAAACGCAGCCAGCCGACGTCGGCGCCGCGACCGATCTGCACAAACACCGCTATTTCCATACGAACAATCTGTGGTTCGACCTGCGCGCGCTCAAGGAAACCTTGGACGCTCGCCAAGGGGTTTTGGGCCTGCCACTGATCCGCAACACGAAGAATGTCGACCCGACCGACCCGTCGTCGCCGAAGGTGATCCAGATCGAAACCGCGATGGGTGCGGCGATCGAGGTGTTCGATGGCTCGACGGCGATCGAAGTGGATCGCTCCCGGTTCCTGCCGGTCAAAACCACCAATGACCTGCTGGTTCTCCGTTCCGATGCGTATGGAGTCGGTGACGACGTCCGGGTCACCTCGCTCGTCGAGACGCCTCCGCTGGTCCGACTGGATGAGCGGTTCTATCGCACTATTGCCGACTTCGAAGCCCGCTTCCCGACCACACCGTCCCTCATCGGCGCCAAGTCCCTGACGGTGAGCGGCGACTGGAAATTTGGACAGGATGTCATAGTGCGAGGCGACGCGGTGCTTGAGGATGCAGGCCACCCTTCGAGCGTCGCGCCTGCTACGGCAGTCGGCCCGGGTTAGGCTGAAGCCCATGCCCTCGGATTCCTACGACCCCGGCGCGGATCAGAGCATGCTGCCGCTCGATCATCCAGCGGATGCCGAACCGACCGAACAGGTTGTTGTCGACCCCGAAGAGGTCCTCGTCACCCGGCCGTCCAGTCCTGAGCCATCCCATTCCGAGGCTCCCACAGCAGCGCGTCCGAGGTCGGCCAGCATTCCGGCCGGAATGCTAACGGTCGAACAACATCTCGAAACAATTCTTCGGGGCATCGGCCCTCTCGAGCCGTATGACCAACCTCTGGTCGAGTCTCTAGGCCTCCCGATCCACGAAGACTTCGTCAGTCAGTACGACTTGCCTCGCTTCGACAACTCGGCCATGGACGGCTATGCCGTCAGGTCGGAGGACGTCACCGAGGCCAGCCAGTCCAATCCGGTGACCCTGCCCGTTGTCGGTGAGATTGCTGCGGGATCGGCCCGGCCATTCGCCATCGGCGCCGGCACTGCCGTCAAGATCATGACCGGGGCGCCGATTCCGCGGGGTGCGGATGCTGTCATACCCCTTGAAGCCACCGACCGTGGCAACGCCCGAGTGCTCATCTACCAGGGAGCGCCGGTCGGCGCCTGCATCCGACCGAGGGCTACTGATGTCAAGGTCGGTGACATGGTGTTGCCTGCCGGAACCGTGATCGGTCCCCGCGAGGTTGGCCTTCTGGCTTCGCTCGGCGCCGCGCGCGTCCAATCCAGGCCGCGGCCGAGAGTCGTGATCATCTCGACCGGCACCGAGCTGCGCGAGCCGGGCGGGCACCTCGAATACGACTCGATCTTCGATGGCAACAGCTACATGCTGGCCGCTGCTGTGCGAAACATCGGCGCGATCGCCTACCGGGTCGGCGCCGTTCCCGACAATCCCAAGGCGTTCCGGCGGACGCTCTCCGATCAGCTGGTTCGTGCTGACCTTGTCGTCACCAGTGGCGGCATCAGCAAGGGCGACCACGATGTTGTCAAGGAAGCGCTGTCCCCGCTCGGCACCGTGAAGTTCAGCGAAGTCGCGATGCAGCCGGGCAAACCTCAGGGCTTCGGCACGGTCTTCGACGAGCAGACCCCCATCATCACTTTGCCGGGCAACGCCGTTTCGGCCTATGTCTCTTTCGAGGTCTTCGTCATGCCGGCCATCCGACGCATGATGGGACTGACGCCATACCGGCGCCCGATGGTTCATGCCGTTCTTGCCGCAGATCTGCAGTCCCCTCCCGGCCGCCGACAGTACTTGCGTGCTGTCTTCGAAGTCACTCATCGTGGCGCGAAGGTTACGCCGATCGAGGGCGTCGGTTCGCACCTCATCGGGGGACTCGCCAAGTCCAATGCCCTCATCGTCGTCGGCGAAGATGAGACCGCACTCAATATGGGTGACACGGTGCGCACCCTGGTGCTCGATCGGCCGTTCTAGTGAATGACAAGTTCACTCACCTCGATTCCTCGGGCAACGCGAGGATGGTCGATGTCACTGCCAAGGACATCACTTCGCGCAGTGCGACGGCTCAGGGCCGCGTTGAGGTCAGTGCCAAAGTTGTCGAGTTGCTTCGCGGTGAAGGGGTGCCCAAGGGCGATGCCCTTGGCGTCGCACGCGTGGCCGGCATCATGGCAACGAAGCGGACCCCTGACCTGATCCCCCTGTGCCATCCGTTGGCCATCGGCGGCGTCGAGGTCGACCTGGTTTTGACGGACACGGCGGTTGAGATCTCCGCGACCGTACGCACGGCAGACCGCACCGGAGTCGAGATGGAGGCGCTCACTGCCGTCAGCGTCGCTGCCCTGACCGTGATCGACATGGTCAAGGCCGTCGACAAGCATGCCCGGATCACCGACATCGAAGTGGTGGCCAAGTCCGGTGGCAAGAGTGGCGAGTGGGTCAACCCCTCCCGGTGGGACCGATGAAGGCACGAGTCATCGTCGCCTCCAATCGTGCGGCCGCCGGTGTCTATGAGGATGAGACCGGCCCTCTGATCGTCGAGGCCCTCAGTGCGTGGGGCTTTGATGTTCCGGATGCTGATGTCGTGCCGGACGGCAACCCGGTTTCCGAAGCCATTGGCGCGGCTCTTGTGGAGGTGCCCGAAGCCATCCTGACCACAGGCGGTACGGGTGTAAATCCGACCGACCGCACACCCGAGGCGACCAGACCGTTTCTCGACCGTGAACTTCCCGGCATCGCCGAATCGATCCGCGCCTATGGCGTCTCCAACGGCATTCCGACAGCAATGCTTTCGCGGGGACTTGCAGGAGTTTCGGGTCTCACCGTCATCATCAATCTGCCTGGCTCGAAGGGTGGCGTGAAGGACGGCCTCGCAGTGCTCGAGTCTGTCCTTCCCCACCTCGTCGATCAGGTGCGTGGCGGCGATCACGGCGACGTTGTCAGGGGCAGCAGCTGAGTCCCGGCTGGCCCGTCACCTTGACCCATGGCCGGGTTGGGGTTCGGCCGTTGTTGATGCGTGACGCTGCCCGCTGGGCACGATTGCGCGAAGCCAATTCCGAATGGCTCGCGCCCTGGGAGGCGACCCTCCCCAAGGGCGCCGGTCCGGGCATCGCTTCATATCGCGAAATGATCCGCACGTTGCGCCATCGCGCCCGCCAAGGTCAAGCCATGCCGTTCGTCGTTACGTATGACGACATCGTCGTCGGACAACTGACCGTCAACGGCATCACGTGGGGATCGGCCCGTTGGGCAAATATCGGCTACTGGATTTCTCGGAGCCATGCCGGAATCTCGATCACGCCGACAGCAGTCGCGCTCGTCACGGATCATCTACTGACGGCGGTCGGTCTCCACCGGGTCGAAATCGCCATCCGACCGGAGAACGCCGCCAGTCTTCGCATTGTCGAAAAGCTCGGTTTCACCGAGGTGGGATTGGCTCCGAGATTCCTCCACATAGCGGGGGATTGGCGCGATCACCGCATGTTCCAGATCCTCGCCGAGGATGTCGCTGACAGCCTGCTCTCGCGCCTCGACCCGCCTCAGGAATAACAGAAGTCACACGCATCACAGAAGTTCTCAGGCGACACACCGCCTGTAGTGCGGAGATTCACCCTTCGCACCGCCTACCGTTTTGCACGTGGGTAATGGGCTGATTTTCGCGTTTGTCGTCGCTTTGTGGGCGGCGTATTTTGTGCCCCTTGCCGTCCGACGCTATGACGAAGCCTCCAAATCCGGTTCGATCGACAAATTCTCCTCACTGAGTCGTGTGATCCCGCACAAGCGACTCGTGACGGAAGAGGTCGAAGAGGATGCAGCGCCTGAAGTTGAGATCGTTGCACCCGAGCCAGAGTTCGTGGCCCCACCGGCCAAGACTCTGACGCGCGCCTCTGCCCGCATCGCTGCCCGCCGTCGGCGCCGTACGTTGCTCACCCTGCTCGCCAGCGCCGTGATCGTCGCCGGTTTTGCGTTTGTCGCGATGATCCCGATGTGGTCGACTGGCATACCGGCCGCGTTGATCGTCGCGTGGCTTGTCGCCTGCCGCATCCAGGTTCGCGACGAACGTGGCATCTCATCCCGCAAGAGCTCAGCCAAGACGAATGCCGTCAAAGACGCCTACGACGCTGAGGCGACCGTCATCATTTCGGGTCAGTTCGAGGACATCGAGCCCGATCGCAAGCACGTCATGGAAAAGGTCCCGCTCGAAGCCAATGCGCTCGACGAGCAGTTGGTGATCGCCGTGCCGGCCATCGCGACAACCGGCGAAGCCATGTGGCACCCGCTTCCGGTCACGCTTCCGACCTACGTCACCAAGCCGCGCGCCGGACGCACAGTGCGCACGATCGACTTCAACGAGGCCGGCGCCTGGACGTCCGGTCACATCGAGGGCGAAGAGGTCGAATTGCCCTCCCGCAAGGACGACGGCGACGGCGAACACCGTAAGGCCGTCGGACACTAGGCAACCGCCACACCCGTCAACCCGGGTGGTAATCTCGACACCTGTTGAGGGGCATTGGCGCAGTTGGTAGCGCGCTTCGTTCGCATCGAAGAGGTCAGGAGTTCGAATCTCCTATGCTCCACAACGTGTGCTGGGTCCGGAGCGGTTTTTGCTCCGGACCCAGTATCGTTCCAGGGTCTGGTGATTCGAGGAGGATCCCTCAGGCGATGACCCACTCGAGGTCGGATTTGGGGTTGTGCGCCGACTACCCGCCGTATGAGTCGTCCAGATCGAGCGGACGCCAGAACTCGATCGTCGGCTGCTCGGTCACTCGTCCATAGTCCCGCTGGATGCTGTTACGGGTTCAGGA
>JBDSQP010000356.1:0-3575 GCA_039929755.1 Aeromicrobium sp.
GGCCGCGGACGAGATGCTCGCTCATCCTGCCTTCAGGCATCGCCCGGACGGTGATGGCAAGCGTCCGACCGGACTTCACCGGGGGAGAACTCACGGAGTAGGAGCGCCACTGATACTTGCCGGCCACCTGCACGCCTATCCCGACAAACTGACCTGGGCGGTGCTCGTAGTGCCAGCCCCAGCCGGGTCTGATCACCAGAGTGGCCGCATCCTCGGTCTCGGGGATCACTTCTTCGACTCGACCGCGCAACTCCCGGGAACTCCACAGGGGATTCAACAACGTCAGGTAATCGTCTGGCAGAAGTGGAGTTGTCAGCTTGTCGGCCGCTTTTCGGACCCGCTCCCAAGTCATCACTCTGTCGCTCACGTCGTTCAGTAAACAGGTGTACACCAGAGTCGTCAAGGGCCAAGCAAGATGGAAAATCACCGTCCCTAGACTCAGAACGTGCTGGATTTGACGAGCGACCCCGGACCCGCGCGCCGGACGCGCCGAGTCATCGTCGCTGTAGGAGTCATGCTGCTCGTAGCAATCGGGGTCGGGATATCTCTGTCTCGCAGTAGTGATGACCACCCGACCGCTGGTCTGACGGTTGTCTGGGGCGGCAGCGAAGGCCATCCCTGTTGCGTCTACGACCCGAGGGACCACACCGTCGACGCCAAGGTCACGATCGAAGGCGAGGTCTCCCGACACGACAAGGTGACCGTCACCGTGACCGTCACTGCGTACGCAGACGAAAACACCTCCATACCGGTCGGGTCGGCGAGCCGCAGCGTGAAAGTCACCGGGCGCGTGCACACGCCCCTCCTCGTCACCATTCCCGTCGAGAAGCCCCCCCACGTCGACGAGGACGGCATAGTTGCTGCCGCCCTCTCGGTGAAATACCGACACTTGAAGAGGTGACCGAAAGAATGATCAAGCTGGTTTTCGCGCTGCACGGAAACGACCTGCGACCGCTGTTGCTCGGTGAACAGTTGCGGGCCGATCTGGCCGTTGCAGGTGTGCAGCGCCTTCAGGTGAACCTCGATGACGATGACGTCGCTCCGGCCATGCGGTTCGGCCCGGGTGCGCCGGTCACCGCGTTGGTCACACTGTGGACCAGCGGGGATCCGTCGGCAGCGATCGCCGTCCTGGCCGAAATCGAGAACGACCTGCACGGCTGGCGGGTGACCGAGCGCCGGCCGATCGAACCGCCTTGTGTGGCATCCGGTGAACGTGCGGACGCCCTGGCCAACATCGCTATCCTGCGCCGGCCCGAACATATGACTCGCGAGGACTACCTGGCTGACTGGCTGGAGCGACACACCCCGATCGCGATCGAGACCCAGGACACCTTCGGCTACATCCAGAACATCGTCGAGGAAGCGCTTACCCCTGGCTCTCCCGAGATTTCCGCGATCGTCGAAGAGTTGTTCCACACAGCGGGGATGACAGATATGCACGCCTTCTACGGCAGCGGTGGTGACGACGAGGAACTGAACCGACGACTGACGAAACTGATGGACAGTGTCCGCCTCTTCGGTGCCGACGTCGGACTCGACCTGGTGCCGACGAGCCGGTACCTGTTTGAGGTGTGAACCTGGTGGAGCCGAAGGGACTCGACTCCCCCAAGCTCTCCGCTTCGCTCCGAGCAGGGGGGACCCCCACCCAAGGGGGTTCTCGTGCCCTGTTTCATTGCATAAATGAATCCCCACCTCAAAGGACGAGGCAGGGATTCATTGGTGCGTGGAGCCGAGGGGACTCGAACCCCTAACCCCCTGCTTGCAAAGCAGGTGCGCTACCAATTGCGCCACGGCCCCTCATGAAATTTTTTGAGCGAATCAGACCTTGTCACTGGCCTTGGCCCACACGTCTGGTGGGCCGGTTTCCTTCGACTTCCTGATCGCCCAAATGGCACCGGCAGCAGCCAAAGCCAAGGCGATAATCTTCTTCATTGTTCTACTCCAAACAGTCATTTCAGTGGGCGTACGAGGACTTGAACCTCGGACCTCTTCCTTATCAGGGAAGCGCTCTAACCAAGCTGAGCTATACGCCCTCAACAGCGATGAAGACTACCGTACGGACACCCCCCACCTCAAAACGGGTATGGCCCCAAAACGGGTGTGGCCCGAAGTGAGAACGGTTGCTCCGGTCAGTCCTGTTCAGCGAGGGTGATGTCGATGCCGCCCAGCAGTTGGGCCGCGAGGTTGTAGAGATAGGCGCCGATTGTGGCAACTGAGGTCATGATGACAACGTTGATCGCCGAGATCACCAGGGTGAGTCCGACGATGCGACCGATGCCGAGATATTCGGTGATGTCGAAGCTGCTCGAGTCATCACTGAGGACCGTCGTGACGCTGGAGTTGATCTGGTCCCATACACCTGCGAAGGACAAGACGATCCAGAGAATGGTGACGGCAACAACCGCCACGATCATCATGGCGACCGTGAGGGCGAAGACGACCTTGGTAACCGACCAGGGGTCGACGCGGACCAGCTTGAGACTTGCCTGGCGCCCAGCGGACGCGGCTGCCGCCTGCGCCGGAGACGGCGGGGGCGTGGCTCTTTCGTCCTTGATGACCGGAATGACAGATGTACTTGCGGCCGACGCCTGAGTCGTACGAGCGTATTCGCCGGCAGTCATCGGACGGCTGTCTGTGGATTCGCTCTTGGGCTTGCCCGGCTCGACCTTGACGGCAGGCTTATGGGTTCGCCCGGTCGTGGCGCCGATGCCCGCCGTGACGCGCGGCTTCGGTCCCCCCGAAGAACCCGCCCTGGTCGGTGACTTCGGGTGTGAAGGCTCCATAGGAGCGGGCCGACCCTCCGCATGCTTCGCATCGGCAGGGTCGCTGGCGTTGGATGAGTCCTCCGGCGACGAGGCCGCAAGGTTCTTGAGAGACTCCGCGACTGACCTGGAATGAGGTTTTGTTGCGTCGCTTGTCCTGTCGCGCTTGGGCAGCCGCGGGAATTGGGCGGTGGGCGCGTCGTCGGCCTCTGGTGATCCCGGGACCGTGCCCTTGTCGGGAGTCTCATCACTCACTGTTGTCACCCTCGTTGGTCGTGTCGTCTGCTTCGGCCAATGCTTCGGCAAGTTCTTCGGCGAGCTGTTCGGTGTTGCGGGCGATAGTAACCACTCGGTCATCACCCTTGAACTTCACAAAACTCACACCCATGGTGCCACGACCGGTTGGGTTGACTCCGGAGACCAAGCTTCGCGTTACCTGACCGTTGGCCGTAACCGAGATGACGTCGTCCGAATCGTGAAGGACGAGTCCGCCGACGAGCTCGCCGCGGGCATCGGTGATCTGCATGGCCTTGATACCGAGACCCCCACGACCCTGAAGACGATATTCCTCGACCTTTGTCTTCTTGGCGAAGCCGCCGTCGGTGACGGTGAAGACGTATTGCTGCTCCGGTGCCTCGCCTGCCTCGGCGGCAGCCACATCACTGGCTCGGATGACCGACATCGACAGCATTTCGTCCTCGGTCCGGAACTTCATTCCTGTGACACCCGAAGTCGCGCGTCCCATGGGGCGCAGTTGCGCATCGTCTGCACGGAATCGAATGGCCTGCGCCTTCTTGGAGATCAACATCAGGT
>JBDSQP010000357.1:0-1802 GCA_039929755.1 Aeromicrobium sp.
GCCGTTTGGCGATGTTTTGCGGTTCGATCGCGTCGGTCTTGGTCACGATCGTCCAGCCGTCGGGGGACCGCCGCAAAGGGAAGACTCCGCGACCGGTTGAGCCAGTTTGGCTCTTGATGACGACCTCGTCGGGCAATCCATCCCAGTCGATTGATTCGGGCTCTTGCCAGATGTCGAATATCCGCGGGATCGCGACGCCGTGCGATTGGGCAAAGGAATAGGAGTTGAGTTTGCGAGTCAGCGAATTCCTCTGATTGTCGGCAGCGTGATCCCGCATATGTGCGTGGATACGACGTTCGGCAAACAAGTACCGTCGAAACGACGGAACCTGCACGGATGCCGTACTGAGGGCAGAGAGCTCCCGCTTTGCCTTCGCGAGTTCCCTCGCGGTCTTGACCTGCTTGGTAAGCAGTTCGTCGATCTTCTGGTCGCGCCAGGCAACGTGAGGCAACGCCCGAGCACGGGAGCGCGCCCAAGTCAGCACGTTGGAGGTTTTGCCGGACATGCGCTGGATTCTAGTTCCGGCACGGTGCCCGACGGGCGTAAACGCAGGGACAACCCAGCTCCGCGATGTGTAGCCTCCTGTTCATGGAGCACTGCCAACGGGATTGCCGGAAGGACCGTCATGTGGGATGAGGTCACACTTCGCGCGCGCATCGCCGACAGTAGGCTCCGGACGAGATTTCCCGGAGCCTCGCCCGATGGATCCGAGATTGCGATCTACGAGCAGGCAGTGTCGTCGCTCGCCTCCGCGGGTCACGCCCTCGTGTTGGGAATGACGCCCGAATTGCGCCAAATGGCCGGTAGGCGTTTCGATCGGCTGACTTCGGTCGACTCGAACGCGCTGGCGATCGACTTGTACTGCGACTGGGTCGATCCCGATCTTTCCGAGTCCATCGTCTGTGAAGACTGGCGAAGTTTCCTGAGGCGGAACCCGGCATCGTTCTCCGTTGTGCTCGGAGATGGGATTTTCGGCAATGTCGCAGGCGAGGCAGAGTGCACTGAGCTGGTGGGACTCATCGCACGTTCTCTTCGGCCCAATGGTCGGTTTGTCACGCGAATGGCCCTGGTCCCGGACGACTTCCGTCCAGTTGATTGGAGGTTCGCCGCACTCCTCCAACAATTTCGCCAGGGCAAGATCGACAACGCCGAGTTCGGACTGACCGCGCGGTTGTTTGGCTTTTTCGAGACGGCGTACGACGAATCGACCTCGGTACTCGACAATCGCCAGGTCTACGCGGCCGTCGACGTGGCCGCAGCCGCCGGTGATATCTCGGCCGCCGAGCTTGAGGTACTTCGCGCGTTTTCCTATTCTGGTCGCAATTTTCTGCCAGATCAGCGGGAGTGGGAATCGATACTCGAGAGCGAGGGCATCGCTTTTCGCGAAAGCTCGTTGCACGGCAAGCTTTGGCACGATTACTACCCCGTGTATGAATGTTTCGGGCCAATGATCGCCGTTACTCCCTGAGCGAACGCGGAACCATTCACCCCACCGTCCGCGTTCAATCATTGGATGGACCTGCGTGTACCGTCTAACTCTCAGGATTTTCACAAGAAGGAGTGGGCGCTGCCCCGCTGGTTATGAATTTGAAACGACTTTTCAAGGGCCCCTGGCTGTGGATAGCACTCACAGTCGCCGCAGTGCTCACAGTGCTTTCGCTCGCCTCCTCGAACAACGGCTACACCGAGATCGACACCGCGACAATGGTGAAATACCTCGACGGTGCAAAGGTCAAGGACGTCACCTTCGTCGAAGGCGATCAGCAGATCCGCGCGACGCTGTCCAACGGCAAAAAGGTCCG
>JBDSQP010000358.1:0-7139 GCA_039929755.1 Aeromicrobium sp.
CTTCGATCCCGACACCCCACTCGAAGAAACGATCGGCGCCCTCGACACGGCGGTTCGCCAGGGCAAGGCGCTGTATGCCGGTATCTCGTCATACTCGGCGGAACGCACTCTGCAGGCGATCGGCATCGCCAATGAGCTGGGCACTCCGATCGTCATCCACCAGCCGTCGTACTCACTGCTCAACCGCTGGGTCGAACAAGGGCTGCTCAGCGTGCTGGCTGACAACGGCGTCGGATCAATCGCCTTCACCGTGCTGGCGCAGGGCCTGCTTTCGGATCGCTATGTCGAGAGCGCCGATCCTGAACGTTCGCAAGACCGGGGCTCGTTCGACGCTTCGATGGCGAGCGAGGAAAACCGGGAACGACTTCGCGGTCTCGCCGGCATCGCCAAGGAGCGCGGACAGAGCCTGGCGCAAATGGCGTTGTCATGGGTGCTGCGCCGGGGCGGTGTCACGTCGGCGCTCATCGGCGTTTCCTCGGTCAAGCAGCTCGATGAGAACCTCGCGGCGGCGAACAGTACCGATTTCACCGACGATGAACTTGGCCGGATCGACACCCTCGCTGGTGAGGCGGGCGTCAACCTGTGGGCGGCTTCGTCAGACCTCTGAGCTCTTCGGGCGGGATCGGGGTCACAGCCGTGATCGTCGCCGGCCCCACCCGAATGAACCCGTCGGTCAGGGGTTCGCTCCGTATGCCGGCCTGCCCCCGCAGCGCCTGATGGGCACCGGGGGCGAACACTTCGTTCATCCAGGCACAGGGGTTCGCCGGGGTCAGTGATCGGAACGCGATAGGCCCGTGACCTGCATCGATGGTGAACGTCGTACGTGCGAGAGCGTCCACGTCGAGACCGCGCGTGACTATGTTGCGTCGGGTGAGGACCGGGTCGAAGGGGCCTGAGGCAAGCGTTCCTTCGAGTTCGCGGATCGCCTCCTCACTGATCAGAGTCACTGCGGCGAAAGCGAATTTCGTCCCGAAATAGCGGTCCCCGACCAGCCCTTTGTGAGCGCGCACCTCGACCGATTCGAACTCCTCAACTCCGTCGAATGGCACAGGACCGTCGGCGGGCCTCCCCTCATACCGATGAATCGGCGACACCACCAGGGACACGATTTCGAAGTCGGGCATACCGCGAATCTAGCGACCCCTTCCACAACCAAATGGTTGACAAACACCGGAGTCGGACTTAGTGTCGTTATCAACCAATCAGTTGAGGAAGGCAGACCGGTGACGGATCAGCTATCGAAGGTTTTCGCGGCACTCGCGGACCCGACCCGGCGTGACATGGTGGCGCGGCTGGCGACTCAGGACGCGACGGTTGGCGAGCTTGCCGAACCGTACGAGGTCACGATGCAAGCCGTGTCCAAGCACCTGAAGGTCCTTGAGGAATCGGGACTGGTCAGCCGCAGCCGGGATGCACAGCGTCGGCCGTGCCACCTCGAAGCGGAGGTGTTCAGCCTGATGACCAAATGGATCGAGCGGTACCGGCAAGAGGCCGAGGAGCGGTTCCGTCGCCTCGACGACCTTCTCGCCCGCATGGATCAAAGCAGCACGACCGACGAGAACTATCAGGAAGAGAAAGGGGCATCATGACAACTCTCAACAGAGAAGCAGAGATCATCGCCGACCCCGACATCCCGACGATCACCATCACTCGCGAGTTCGATGCCACCCCTGACCGGGTCTTTCAGGCGTGGGCCGACCCCGAGTTGGTCACACAGTGGATGGGTCCACGGTCAGTCGACATGAGGATCGATACCTGGGATTGCAGGACCGGCGGCAGCTATCGCTATTCGGCGATTCGTGATGGCGAAGTGATCGCCGGGTTCTACGGTTCGTTCCACGAGGCACGCCCCGGTGAGCGGCTGGTCCAGACCTTCACCTACGACGGATTTCCCGACGGGGTCTCTCTTGAGACGATGACATTCGAAGCCCTCGAAGGCGGCCGCTGCCGAATCGTCTCGGTGGCAGTAGTCGACTCGATGCAGGCTCAGGCCGCGATGATGTCCAGCGGTATGGAGGTCGGCATCAACGAAGGCTACGAAAAGCTCGACGAGATCCTCGCGAGCCAGGCATGAATGCCGCCGCCGAAGAGCACCGCCGAATCGCCGCGATCTTCACCGATCGGGTGCGAGGCGTATCCGACTGGGACGCACCGGCTCCTGTCGAGGGTTGGGCCGCGCGCGACGTCGTACGCCATCTCGTCGAGTGGCTCCCGTCGTTCCTCGAGGACGGTGCCGGTGTGAAGTTGGCGAGCGGGCCTCCTGTCGATGAGGACCCGGTCGCCGCGTGGCAGACGCACAGCGATGCGGTCCAGGAGCTTCTCGACGAACCAGGCACGCAGGATCGGACCCTTTCCAATCCGCACACCGGCGACGTACCGCTCGATGTCGCGGTCGACCGTTTTTACACTTCCGACGTATTCATGCATACCTGGGACTTGGCACGCGCCACGAGCCAGGACGAATCCCTCGATCCGCAGAAATGCGAAGAGTTGCTGGCAGGTATGGAGCCCATCGAACAGGCCATGCGGTCGAGCGGCCAGTACGGGCCGCGAGTCGAGTTTCCTGCGGATGCCGACGTCCAGACCCGGATGCTGGCCTTCATCGGCCGCGACCCACTGAACTGATTCTCGCCCCGTACCCGCGAGTGGCGCAGACTCGGGGTTCCCGGTGCCTAGAAACCCCGAATCTGCGCCAGTCGGTCACGAATCTGCGCCACTCGTGAGGGCTGGGGGCGAAGAAGGCTTTCCACAAGTTGCAGCGAGGCTCTTTCGGTCCGCACGCGTGAGGGTCACCTTGGCCGGATGGATGCCATCCTCCACCGCGATTCCGAACGTCATGGCCTGACCCAGGATCAGCTGCGCAACCCGTCTCTGGCCCACCCAGTTGACGGTGTGGCGATCGACCAGGCTGACGTCGGTGACCTTGATGCCGTATGCCGCGCGGCGCTCCTCGTTCTCCCGCACGACACCGTCTTTACTCACATCACAAGCGCGAGTCTCCGAGGCTGGTGGCTCCCCTTCGTACCCTCTGCGCTGGTCATCGCGTGCACTCAAGCAGAAGCCCCTCATCACAATCGCCGCGGAGTCTACGTACGGCGCTGCGAAATCCCGCCCGGACATCGGGCGATTCTGCGCGGCATTCCAGTGGCCTCCGCGGAGTGGACAATCATCGAGTTGGCCGAGCACCTCGGACTGATAGATCTCGTCACAGTGATCGATTGCGCACTCCATCGAAAGGAAACCACGACCGGATCGATCCGGGCCACGATGAGAAAGGGCCGTCGAGGAGTGCGAGTTCTACGGCGTGCCCTGGACTTGTGCGATGGCCGCAGTGAATCTCCGTGGGAGTCAGCGCTTCGGCTCCTGTTCGAACTCTCAGGCATTTGCGTCAAACCCCAGGTTTCGCTTCGGGACTCACAAGGCACGTTCGTTGCCCGCGTCGATCTCCTTATCGTGGGCACGAAGCGGGTCGCCGAGTATGACGGCGCTGGTCACCGCGAAAAGGCTCAGCATCGCGACGACTTGCGCCGGGAGAAGTATTTGTCGCGGATCGGCTACGAACGTTTCGGATACGTCGACACCGAGATTCGCACGCTGCCGGCAATGATCATCCGCGACGGCGAAGACGCGCTGGGGTTGAGGAATGACCCAGCTCGGCTGAAACTCTGGAACCACGAGTTCGAGGCGTCTTCACTCAGCAGTGATGGCTGGCGAGCTCTCATACGCCGCCTCCAGAGATTCGTCCGGACGACTACGCCACGCCCCACCAAAGCCGCGAGTGGCGCAAGTTTGTGACCGAGTGGTGCAAGTTCGGGGTCTTGGAGCCAGGAATTTCCCGAATTCGCGCCACTCGCGGACCGGGAGGGGGGCGGGCCTCGGGCGCCTGATTCGCTTTGCCTCCGGGGTTTCGGTAGGCTTCTCCGGTTGCCTAGCGGCAACATTTTGACCGGATTTCCGGTCGATGCAGCGCCCTCCTGCTACGGACCGTCCGTAGCCGCCTAGACCGAAGGAGGTGGAGTCGCCTTGCGTCAGTATGAATTGATGATCATCCTCGATCCCGATCTTGAGGAACGCACAGTTGCCCCCAGCCTTGACACGTACCTGAATGTGGTCCGTCAAGATGGTGGAACCGTGGAAAACGTTGATGTGTGGGGAAAGCGTCGTCTTTCCTACGAGATCAACAAGAAGTCCGAAGGTATCTACGCCGTTGTCGAGCTCACTGCTGAGCCCGCCACGGTGAAGGAACTTGACCGCCAGTTGACGCTCAACGAATCCGTTGTGCGCACCAAGGTCACTCGTCCGGACGTCAAGTAGTCCGTTCGCGTCCATAAGGACTGACCCGTCGACGGCTTGGGACTCCACGACCTGTGGAGGGCACCATCGCCAAATGTCAGCGGGTTGTTGTTCACTTAAGTCAGACATCACCCACTTGAAAGGCTGTGCCACATGGCAGGCGAAACAATCATCACCGTCGTGGGCAACCTGACCGATGACCCGGAGCTGAAATTCACTCCTTCGGGCGCGGCAGTTGCCAACTTCACCGTTGCTTCCACTCCCCGTACGTTTGATAAACAGACGAACGAATGGAAAGACGGCGATGCACTGTTTCTTCGTTGTGCGGCATGGCGCCAGCTCGCGGAAAACGTTGCGGAGTCCTTGCAAAAGGGCCAGCGCGTCGTCGTGACCGGAGCCCTTCGCGTTCGCCAGTTCGAACGCCAGGATGGTTCCAAGGGCACGAGCGTGGAAATGAATGTCGACGAAGTCGGCCC
The DNA here is from genome assembly GCA_039929755.1 of Aeromicrobium sp. GTDB lineage: Bacteria > Actinomycetota > Actinomycetes > Propionibacteriales > Nocardioidaceae > JACMOZ01. The sequence continues at coordinate 4,770 of JBDSQP010000358.1, forward strand.
GTCGTTGCGCTATGCCACCGCCAAGGTGACCAAAGCCAATCGTTCGAGCGGCGACTTCGGCGGCAACCAGGGCAATTCAGGTGGCGGCCAAGCTGGCGGCAACAAGCCGGCCGCGGACAACAATCCGTGGTCGACACAGCCGGCAGCCGCGCAGGGTGGTGCTGACGCCTGGGGCGGTGGCGGTTCTTCCGAAGAGCCCCCGTTCTAACCACACGTCAGAAACACAGTCACATGAAAGACACTCAGGAGAACCATGGCTAAGCCAGTTGTCCGCGTTCCGAAGAAGAAGTCCAATCCTCTTACGGCCGCGAAAGTCACAGAAATCAATTACAAGGACACCGCCTTGCTGCGCAAGTTCATCTCGGACCGCGGCAAAATCCGCGCGCGCCGCGTGACAGGTGTCACCGTTCAGGAACAGCGTCTTATCGCCAAGGCCATCAAGAATGCCCGCGAAATGGCTCTGCTTCCCTACACCTCGAACAGCCGTTAAGGGGGTCCGACGATGAAACTCATCCTTACGCATGAAGTCTCTAACCTCGGAGCACCCGGCGACATCGTCGATGTCAAAGACGGTTTTGGCCGCAACTACTTGCTGCCGCGCAACTTCGCCATTCGCTGGTCCAAGGGCGCTGCCAAGCAGGTCGAATCGATCAAGGCCGGTCGCGATGCCCGCGCCGTTCATGACCTCGATGACGCCAAGGCGATCAAGGCCAAGCTCGAAAACGGACAGACCAACCTGTCGGTCCGTGCAGGTGACACCGGCCGCCTGTTCGGTGCCGTGACCGTCGCCGATATCGCTGACGCCCTCAAGGCCGCCGGCGCAGATGTCGACAAGCGTCGCATCGAAATCGGCAACCCGATCAAGACGCTCGGTGTCTACACCGTCAACGTCCGGGTTCACCCCGAGGTCAGCGCGCAGGTCAAGCTGAACGTCATCGCCGCGAAGTAATTCGTTCGCGCTCCGTCAGGTGGGTCAGGGTCCGGCTTAGCCGGGCCCTGACCTATTTTCATGGGATGGACAAACACCCCGGCTCGATCTCGCTTCGCCACTCGAGCGCAGTATGGGTGCCGGCCGTCATCTGGGTATTCTGCGCGTTTGTCCTGGGCGACGCCCTGGTCGAAGGCTCGGTCGGCTACGCGATCCGCGTCGCCCTGCTCATGTCAGCGGTAGCATTCATCGTGTTTGCGACATTGGCCAAGCCTGCACTCATCGTCGATGACGAAGGCATCACTGTGGCGAATGTCCTTCGTACGCATCGCATACCGTTTGGCGCACTGGTCGACGTACGCGTCGGAGGGCTCACGAGCCTCGTTGCGCGATCCGCGAGGGGCGATCGGACGATCACTTCGTGGAACGGACCGGGCATCAGGCGTGTGCCCCGCCTGGGCGAGAGCGAAGTCGAGCGACTGATTCGCAATCGCTGGGAAACCTGGACACGAACTTCACGACCGGAATCCGATCGAGCAATGCTCGTCAGCAGCTGGAACATCCGTACTTTTGCGGTCGTCCTCGGCCTGATCGCGCTAAATATTGCAATTCGGTTGCGCTAGCAAAAAGCTTGTAAACAAAGGCGCTTTTGGACTGAGCGGTTGGTAGCGTGATGCAACCGGTTAAGCAGTGTTCACCAACAGTGTTCACCGGACAATCACTTGAGTAGCTGGGGTCTGCCACGTTGAATGCCGCTGAATTCGAGATGCACCGGTGATCCTGTACGTCCTTCGAAGATTCATCAACTACGCGATTCTCACCGTGATCGCCACCGTGATGACCTACATGCTGGCAAGCTCCCTCGAAAATCCCTCGGCCCGCTACTACGGCAAGAACCCCCGGCCCAGCGAAGAGACCGTCAACAAAATTCTCAATCAATTGGGCGTCAATCCGCATACGCCGCTCATCGAGCGCACGTGGCACTGGTTCACCCAAATCATTCTTCACGGCAATTTCGGCGACTCCGTCGACGCAACAACTGTGCAGCACCAGATCCTGGTCCGCTCCGGTGTCAGCCTCAAACTCCTCATCGCCGGATCGCTCATCGGCGCCGTGCTCGGTGTTGCCCTCGGAGTATGGGGCGCGGTCAAGCAATACAAGACCAGCGACCAGGTCGTGACCTATCTGTCGTTCTTGGTCCTGGCCACTCCCGTCTTCGTGATCGGCGTGCTGCTGATGATCATCGCGACCTGGCTGAACAACACGACGGGCCACCAGCTCATCAGCTTCACCGGTGAATACACGCCAACCGTCGAAGGAACGTGGCCAGTCATTTGGGACAGGCTTGGCCATTTGCTCCTGCCGACGATCGCACTGTCCCTGCTGGGCGCTGCAGAATATTCGCGCTATCAGCGCAACGCGATGCTCGATGTCCTGAGCGC
>JBDSQP010000359.1:0-3025 GCA_039929755.1 Aeromicrobium sp.
GGATCTTCTTGAGCTTGAGGATGCCAACGAGGATGAGCAGGCCGGCGAGGACGACGTAGACCCCTGTCACGATCAGGACCGCCCACGCGGGGTCGAGTCCGGCCATCACGATGAAGTACGCGCCGGCAAACGAGCCAAGAATGATGATGACCGCGCCGAAGAACCCGGCGATGCCCAGCAGGAGGGCGCCGATGCCGCCCGCCTTGACGCTGACGCTGAGTTCGGACTTGGCCAGGTCGATTTCTGACTGGACCAGCGCGGAAATATCGCGGCTGGCATCTGCGACCAGCCGGCCGATTGTCGGTTCGCCATCGTTGCTCATACGGGCGAGCCTATCGGAGTCGTGGAGGACGTTCAGGAACTGTTTGTCACTAGGTGACGGATGATTTCGAACACCGAGCCGATCACCACTATCCCCGCTGCCATCAGGGCATCGAAACGTACGCGTTTGCTGCCGGATTTCCTGTGTGCCCGGCCTGGAACGGCGCCCGTATTCATACTTCGAGTGTTGCCGCCCAACCTGACTGCAGGCTGAACGGAACCTGTCCATCGGCTGAGCAGCAGAAACGATGCTCAGCCGATGGGATGGGTCAGTCGTCGTCCTTTGCGGTGCTCATGCCTGATGAGATCAGCGACATGACGTTTGAGTCGGCGAGGGTCGTGGCATCTCCGACCTCGCGGTTTTCGGCAACGTCGCGGAGCAGGCGGCGCATGATCTTGCCCGAACGGGTCTTGGGAAGCTCCTGGACGATCAGGACCTTCTTGGGCTTGGCGATCGCGCCGATCTCCTTGGCGACATGGTCGCGGAGTTCCTTGATGATGTCGGCTCCACCGTCGCCGGCCGCCTCCCGAAGGATCACGAATGCGACGGGGGTCTGACCCGTCATGTCATCGCTGGCACCGACGACAGCCGCCTCGGCCACCTTCGGGTGGGAAACCAGGGCCGACTCGATTTCGGTCGTCGACAGGCGGTGGCCCGAGACGTTCATGACGTCGTCGACGCGGCCCATGAGCCAGATGTCACCGTCCTCGTCCTTCTTGGCTCCGTCGCCGGCGAAGTACATACCGGGGAAGCGCGACCAGTAGGTCTCCTTGAAGCGTTGGTCGTCGCCCCACAGGGTGCGCAACATCGCGGGCCAGGGCTCGGTGAGCACGAGGTATCCACCCGAACCGTTGGGCACCGAATCGCCGGCGTCGTCGACGACGTCGGCGCTGATGCCGGGGACAGGGGTCATGGCCGAACCGGGCTTGCCCGACGTGACGCCGGGAAGCGGGCTGATCATGATTTGGCCGGTCTCGGTCTGCCACCACGTGTCGACGATCGGACAGTTGTCGCCGCCGATGTGTTCGCGGTACCACATGTAGGCCTCGGGGTTGATCGATTCGCCGACCGATCCGAGTAGGCGCAGCGAGCTCAGGTCGTACTTGGCGGGGATCTCGTCGCCCCACTTCATAAAGGTGCGGATCGCGGTGGGCGCCGTGTAGAGCTGCGTCACCTTGTTGTCCTGGATGATTTCCCACCAGCGGCCCTTGTGCGGGCTGTCTGGTGTGCCTTCATACAGGACCTGGGTTACGCCGTTGGCGAGCGGGCCGTAGACGATGTAGGAGTGTCCGGTGACCCAGCCGATATCGGCCGTGCACCAATAGATGTCCGTCTCGGCCTTGACGTCGAACACGGCGTAGTGCGTCGATGCGGCGCCGACGAGATAGCCGCCGGTCGTATGCAGGATGCCCTTGTGGCTACCCGTCGTGCCGGAGGTGTACATGACGTACAGCGGGTGCTCGGCGTCGAAGGCCTCGGGTGTGTGATCGGTCGACGACTCGTCAACCAGGTCGTGCCACCATATGTCGATGTCGCTGTTGAACGGGACTTCCTGGCCTGTGCGCTTGACCACGAGGACGTTCTCGACGAGACCGGAATGCTCCGCCTCGACCGTCGCGACAGCCTCGTCAACCGTCGGCTTGAGCGCGGACGGAGCGCCGCGCCGGTAGCCTCCATCGGCAGTGATGATCAGCTTCGCGCCGCAGTCGATCACGCGGCTGGCGAGGGCATCGGCGGAGAAGCCACCGAAGACGACGGTATGCGGGGCGCCGAGACGGGCACAAGCCAGCATCGCGACGACCGCTTCGGGGATCATCGGCATGTAGATCGCGACCCGGTCACCCTTTTCGATGCCGAGTTCCTCGATGGCGTTGGCCGCCTGCGAGACCTGGTCCTTGAGCTGCGCGTACGTGATGTCGCGGGTGTCGCCCTCGGGCTCACCCACAAAGTGGAACGCAACCTTGTCGCCGTTGCCGGCCTCGACATGGCGATCGACGCAGTTGTATGAGGCGTTGAGGGTGCCGCCGACGAACCACTTGGCGAACGGGGGGTTCGTCCAGTCGAGCACCTCGGTGAAGGGGGTGGCCCAGCTGATGCGCTCGGCTTCCTTGGCCCAAAACCCGAGACGATCCGCTTTGGCTTCGTCGTAGGCGCTCGCGGTGACATTCGCGTGGGCGGCAAAGTCGGCCGGCGGGTCGAAGTGTCGGGTCTCATTCGCGAGATTGCTGATCGCATCGTCAGTCACTGTGGCTCCTAGGTAAAAACGTCTCTTTGGCATTGTGTCCCACGCCACATCATGTGTGGCAAGGGGTTGCAGCGAGGTTGCCTGCGCCCAGCGGGGCCCCTTCAGGAGAAGGAGCCCCGCTGCGCTGCATTGTGCGGTTACTTCTCGGCGCCTGCTCCGGTGAGGGAGCGGACTTCGAGCTCAACGAACCGGTCTTCGGACTCGCGCTCTTTCGAGGTCACGGTACCCAACCAGCCGAAGAAGAAGCCCAGCGGAATCGAGACGATTCCGGGGTTCTCCAGTGGGAACCAACTGAAGTCGATGCCCTTGTCGAACAGCGAGAGGTTGGCACCGGTCACGGCGTCGACCTTGCCCGAAACCACCGGTGAGAAGAACACCAGTCCTACAGCGGAGATGAGGCCGCCGTAGATGCTCCAGGTAGCGCCGCGGGTGTTGAAGCGCTTCCAGAACAGGTTGAA
>JBDSQP010000360.1:0-3800 GCA_039929755.1 Aeromicrobium sp.
GATCCGTGGGGCAAATTGACCCAGAGCGCCGAGATGGCGCATGAAGTGGGCGCAGATGTCGTCGTCGTGCACCCGCCGTTCAGGTGGCAGCGCGACTACGCCCGGGCGTTCGTCGAAGGCATAGCGGACCTCGAGGATGAGACGGACATGATCTTCGCCGTCGAGAACATGTATCCGTGGCGCACCGGAAAGCGTGAGTTCCAGGCCTACGCACCCGGCTGGGATCCGGTGGTTCAGGACTACGCCCATGTCACCGTCGACCTTTCTCACAGTGCGACGGCGGGACAGAATCCGGTTGAGATGGCCAAGGCTCTTGGCGACAGGCTGACGCATATTCACATGACCGACGGCGCGGGATCGGCCAAGGACGAACACCTCGTTCCGGGCCGTGGCACCCAGCCATGCGCCGAGTTCCTTGCCCACATTGCGGCAGCTGGATTCGATCGGCACATTGTGGTCGAGATCAACACGCGGAAGTCTTCCGATCCGGCTGCCAAGGAAGTTGATTTGCTCGAGGCGCTGGCGTTCACAAGGCTCCACGCGGACTCCTGACCCCTAGGGTTCAGGCATGACCACCGATCTCGGAACCTCGTCAAAAACTTCCTGGCAGATCGGCGCCGCACTGGCCCTTTTCGCGACGGCGGCAGTCTCCGCACTGGGCACGGTTCTCGGCGTACTTTTCGTCCTGCTTCCGGGCCGCAATTTCGGTCCAGATCATGTCGTTCAATATTTCAAGGTGATCATGGAGGGCTCGTGGCCCTACTTGCTTGCCGAAGTGGCGCTCGCCGTCGTGGCTCTTGCCTTTCTCCTCGTGACGATGAAGTCCGCGCCACAACAGCCCTGGCCGGATATTGCAACTCGCGCGGCGGCCATGCTTATACCCGCCGTCATTGTTCACATCGTGGTCATCTATCTCATCAACCAGTTTTGGCTGCCTAGTGGATTCACGTTCTGAAGGCACCATCCTAGAATCGGTCCATGGTTTCCACCGATCATCTGCTGGGCTTCGCGGTCGCTGCGTTCATCCTCATTGCGATCCCCGGCCCCAGCGTGGTCTTCGTCATTGGTCGTGCGCTGGCCTATGGACGCGGAGTGGCGCTGGCAACCGTCATGGGCAACTCGCTCGGGCTGCTGCTCATCGCGGTCCTTGTCGCCGTCGGCCTCGGCGCGATAGTCCAGCGGTCCGAAGAGGTCTACCTGACCATCAAGTTCGTCGGCGCCGCCTATCTCGTATGGCTGGGAATCCAGGCCATTCGGCACCGCAAGGAATTTTCGGTCGCCCGACTGGGTGAGGAGCACGGTTCGTTGCCGCTCATCACGGCGGCGCGTCAGGGCTTCGTCGTCGGCTTCTCGAACCCCAAGGCGTTCATCATCTTCGCCTCGATTCTTCCGCAGTTCGTCGATCGCGGTCAGGGTCAGGTCCAGAGTCAGATGATGGTTCTTGGCCTGGTTGCCTTCGGCATCGGTTTGGTCTCCGACAGCCTGTGGGCCGTCATCGCGAGTCAGCTCCGCGAGTGGTTCAACGCCTCGCCGAAACGCGGCGAACTCCTTGGCGGCATCGGCGGTACTTCGATGATCGGTCTGGGCATCAGCGTCGCTGCCGCCGGCAACAACCGCTGACCCGCCTTCCCCAGAACCCTCAGGATTCGTCGGCTGCAGGCAGTTGCCGCGCCAAGCGCCCCGAAATCCAGGCGCAGACGATGAGTTGGAGTTGGTGGAACAGCATCAGCGGCAGGATGATCAGCGCGACCGTGTGGCTGGGGAACAGAACTGTGGCCATAGGCAGTCCACTCGCGAGACTCTTTTTCGACCCACAGAAGAGGAGGGCGATTCGGTCGCCGCGGTTGAACTTCAATAGGTATCCGGTCACGATCGTCGAGGCCATGACCAGTCCAAGCAGCACTACGCATACGGCGGCGAGTCCGACCAGTGCGGTCGTGTCGAGAGTCGACCACACGTCCGCGTTGACGCCTTCGCTGAACGCGACATAGACGACGAGCAGGATGCTGCCGCGATCGACGAGCCTCAGCGGTCGGGCGTTGCGACGTACCCAACGGCCGATATGGGGACGGACGATCTGGCCGGCGACGAATGGCAGGAACAACTGGAGGACGATCTTGAGAACCGATGTCGCGTCGACGTGTACGTCGCCGGTCCCGCGCATGAGTGTGGCAACGAGCAGCGGGGTGAGGAAGACGCCAAGCAGATTGGACAGCGAAGCGCTGACGACCGCGCCTGCAACGTTGCCGCGAGCGATCGAGGTGAAAGCCACCGACGACTGCACTGTCGACGGAACCAGGCACAACAAAAGGACACCGGCATAGAGAGGCCTGGTCAGGATCTCTGGCACAAGCAGTTGTGCTGCGAGGCCGAGAAGGGGAAACAACACGAACGTTGTCGCAAGGATGGACGTGTGCAGCCGCCAGTGCTTCAGTCCCGAAATCGCTTCGCTCGTCGACAGGCGCGCGCCGTAGAGGAAGAACAGAAGCGCGATGGCGATCTTGCTCCCGACCTGCAATACGGCCAGAGCATCCCCGGTCGCCGGCACAAGGGACGCCAGCGCGGCCGTCGCGACGAGCGCAAGGATGAAGGGGTCGGGCCGGAATCGCACGCACTCACCTTAGGGCCAGCCTCTAGGGTGGCCCTATGGCAATCCAGATAGCGATCATCGGTGCGGGCGTCATGGGGGAGACTCTTTTGTCCGCGTTCCTCTCGGCCGGCAACTCGACCGACGATGTCGTGATCACCGAAAAACGTGAAGAGCGGGCCGAAGAGCTTCGCGCGAAGTACGGAGTGAAGGTCCTCGGCAACGTGGAGGCCGCCGCAGCTGCCGACATCCTTTTGCTTGTCGTCAAGCCTCAGGACATGCCCTCCGTCCTCGCTGAAGTGGGTGGCGCCGTCAAGGCCGGCGCGACTGTCATGTCACTTGCGGCCGGGATACGCATCGACGCGATCGAAGCGGTGGTCGCCGACGGGGTCGCTGTCATCCGCGCGATGCCCAATACGCCGGCGCTCATCGGCGAGGGCATGTTTGGGATCTCGCCCGGCAAGGACTGCACCGAGACTCAACTTTCCGCAGCCAAGTCGCTGCTCGAGGCTGGTGGCAAGGTCGTCATTCTGGACGAGGTACATCAGGATGCGTTGACCGGCGTTTCAGGGTCGGGACCCGCCTACGTCTTCTACCTGGCGGAGGCCATGATTGCCGGCGGTGTCGCTGCCGGCCTTGACGAACAAACCGCCCGCCTGCTCACAACCCAGACAATCCTCGGGTCGGCGAAGTTGCTTGCCGGATCCGATGACGGACCCGACGTGCTCCGCCAGCGCGTGACCTCGCCCTATGGCACGACGGCTGCCGCGATCGCGACATTCGACGAGCGTGGTGTCAAGGACTCGATCGCGGCCGGAGTGGTCGCTGCTGCCAACCGCTCGGCAGAACTTTCGCAGTGAAGTTAGTGTGAGACGTATGTCCTCTCGCGCCTGCGTCGTCTTTGATGAGAACCTCATCAACTACAACTTTGGCAACAGCCACCCCATGGCGCCGGTGCGGATCGATCTCACGATGCAGCTCGCCACCGAGCTCGGCGTGATGGACGGAGTCGATGTCGTCGGCGCGACTCCGGCCGATGACGACCTGCTTGCGAGCATCCATGCGCCCGCATACATCGAGGGTGTGCACAAGCTCAGCGATCACCCGATCTATGCCGAACCGAAGTTCGGCCTCGGCACCGAGGACAACCCGGTTTTCGCACACATGCACGAGGCGAGTGCCTTGATCGCCGGCGCAAGCGTCGAGGCCGCAC
>JBDSQP010000361.1:0-9283 GCA_039929755.1 Aeromicrobium sp.
GTCTTTTGCGAGAACCCCCGCATAGCCCTCGATTCGACGCTTGCGCAGATGCGCGAGTTGGTTGTTGGCGCCGTGGGCTTTGATCGCGCAGCTCTTGACCCAGGTTTCGAAGGTGTCGAGTTCGACCAGCAGATCGGTGACTTCATGGGCGGCTTCGAGAGAGGTCAGGGCGCGTTGCAACTTTTCACGGCAAGGTGAAATCCGTTCGACGGCCATTTCTCGTTCGTGAACATCCTTTTGAAGCGCCTTGATGATTCTGGGTGCATCGATCAGACGCCCAGTCAGGTCGTCAATTTGGCCCGCCAGGGCCACGGTCTGCCCTTGAAGCACCTGGATCGTTTGTCGACGATCGGGCAGGGCCGATTCAACGATCAAAAGTTGGTTGAGTTGAGTGATTTCGGTCGCCAGATGATCCCGCTCGACGACAAGGGACTCGATGCAAGTCTCCTTGGCGGTGCCACCGTGTTCGACCTCAGCACTCTCGACTGTCGCCATGGCATCCGCCGCCAAACGCCGGGAACCGTTGAGACCGCTGATCAGCCGGGACACGCCGGTCGCGCGTCGTGCCGTATCAAGCCTTGCGCGGAGGTCGGCGATCGCGTGCGAAATGGCATCAGCCGCATCACGTCGGTGGATAAGGCTCGAGCGCAGATCCAGGAGTTCTTGCAGTCTCTTCTGATGGGCTTCTCCGGACTGCGCCGCAACGAGGGCATCGTCGGCTTCGCCCTCGAGGGCTCGGACCTCAGCCGCCTGGGCGGCTATCGAAGCGTCGACCTCAACGCTGAGCTCCGCCGCGGCCTCGAGATCATCGGTGTTGAACTCACCCTCGTTGAACTCATGCTGCGATGCGGTGCGAAAACTAGCCAAGGCGTTGCCGGTGTCAGCCTTGGCGGCCGCGATGTTCTGACCTGACTCGCGTCGCCTTGCCACAAGTTCGGCCGTGATTTCCTCATAGACGTCGGTTCGGAAGATTGACTGCAAAAGATCCTTGCGGGCCTCTCCTCCGGCGCGGAGAAATCGGGCAAATTCGCCCTGCGGCAGGACTACCGTCTGAAGGAACTGTGCCCGGTTGAGGCCGATAAGGTCGGCGATCTCGATGCCCGTGTCCCTGGCCCCCACGGCCAACTCGGTCTTGACGGCCGGGTCATCGAGGGAGGCAAGACGTGACAACGTAGCGGACTCATTTTTCTCGGTCGTACCTTTGCCGTCCTTGCGCATTCGAGTGTGCGCCGGCGTTCGATGAACACGGAAGTCGCCCGACTGTGTCGAGAAGATGAGGTCGACAAACGGGACGACGCCTTCGGCTGCGTGGTGCGAATGAAGGCGTTGCTTGCTCGAGTCTTGACCCGCGAGGCCGCCGTAAAGGGCGAATACGATGGCGTCGATGATCGTCGACTTGCCCGCACCAGTCGGGCCCTCGAGCAGAAACAGTCCGGAAGCACCGAGTCCGGTGAAGTCGATCGTGTGGACACCCGGGAAGGGACCGATCGCCTGAAAGGTGAGCCTGTGGAGTTGCATCAGGCCGTCAACTTCCTGCTGTTAACGGCCTCGTACGCGTCGCGCAATATCGCCGCTTCCTCTTCGCTCGGAGCTGATGCCGTCACGAATTCCACAAACTGCGTAGTCCCGTCGAACGGGCTCATCGCCTCATTGACGATCGGAGCCGACCCGGTCGAGGTCGAGGCTGCACCGACATAGGTGGAACCCAACACGTAGGCGAAACGCTCGCGCAGTCGGTGTTGCATGCCTTCGGGATAGGTCGCATCAGTCACCCTGAGAAACACCCAGGCATCGGCCCATTGCGAATTGTCGGTATCGAGGAGCTCGGCCATTGTGCCGGTGAGCTCCTTGATGAGACGTGGCACAGGCGCGGGGATCAACTGGAACGCCGGGACTCCCTCGGCTCCGATGTCGATCAAGACCGACGACTTGTGGTGATCCTTCTCTTTGATGGAGAAGGCCAGAGGGGACCCCGAATAACGCATGACCGTCTGCGAGTCGGGGACCGTGATCTTTTGAGGCCCATGAAGGTGCCCCAACGCAACATAGTCGACCCCATCGAAGACCTGCGAAGGAACAGAATCGACTCCACCCACGGAAATGTCCCGCTCGCTGTCGGGCGACTTGATGCCGCCGATCACAAATGCGTGGGCCATGACGACCGATCGAACAGGTCGGCTCACCTCGCGTCGACCTGCAAGGTCGGCTTTGACCCTTTCCATGGCTGCCGTTAGGACGCCTTCGTGCGACCGGGGCGGGAATTCACCTGCTTCGTCGCTGAGCGGCGTTCGCGCCAGATCGGGGTCGAGGTACGGCAGCCCGTAGACCGCGACGTCGAAGTCTTCACCGTCCAAAACGACTGGCGTTTGGAGGTCCTCCACCGAGGCAAGGATCCTGACACTGTCGCGCATCAGATCGGCGCCGAAACCCAGGCGCGTGGCGGAGTCGTGATTGCCCGGCGTCAGTATGACGGTCGTCAGTTCGCTCAGCTTTGTGAGCGCGCGCGACAACTGCTTGACGGTTTCGACCGCCGGGTAGGCGCGATCGTAGATATCGCCCGAAACCAGCAACGCATCTACCTGGTGATCCTTGACGACTTCCGCAAGGTGATCGAGGAAGATCTCCTGATGTTCGTGCAGGTCAAAACCGTGCAGAGTACGGCCCAGATGCCAGTCGGAGGTGTGCAGGATTCTCACGTATTCACGGTATGCGCTGCCACCGACAACGCAGTTGAGGCGCGCCTGGGTGCTTAGCTGAAGAAGGTCTTTCCGCCCGGCGGTTCGGGAGACATGGCCGAATCCTCGTCCGTGAACGCCGGCGCCACTGAGAACGTGCGGGCGACGGATTCCCCCGCAATCACGCGATAGGGAAAGGCCGAACGAGATGCCTTCGCGGCAAGGTCTTGCGAGGGTAATTCGATCAGGGACGCACACACGAGGACATTGCCGAAACGGCGCCCCTTGAACGTTGCCGGCTCGGCACTGAGCAGGATGTGTGGGAATTCCCGCTTGAGCCCGGAAAGGATTCTGCGCAGATATTCGAACGGGGCGCGATCAGTCAGGTTGAGCATGAACAACCCACCGGATGTCAGCACAGACGAAACCTGGGCAAAGAACTCCGCGGTGGCGAGTTCTGCCGGAACGCGGGCCCCGTCGAACGCGTCCAGGATGACGACATTCGCATAGTCCGCGCGAAGCGCCGCCATGCCCGACCGACCGTCCACTGCACGAACCTTTATCCCGGATCGAGGCGGAAGCGGCAAGTGCTCACGCACGTATGCGGTCAACACCTCATATGGCTCGAGGACGATTTGCGGCGATCGTGGCCGGGTCGCCGCCACATACCTCGCCAGGGTCATTCCCGCTCCCCCGATGTGGATCACCCTGACCGACCGGCGACTTGGTTCGAAGGCCTCGAGCGCGTCGGCCATTCGCTGTATGTAATCGAATTCCAACCACTCGGGATCGTCCAGATCGACATACGACTGATCAGTCTTGCCCACTTGCAGCAGGAAACCGGTGCCGCGGTCACGATCGTGAATGAGGTTGATGACCGGGGAATCGTCGGAGGATTCGGTCGGCGTCACGCCCGCAACTCTAGTCGTTGGTGCGGACTTGGAACTTCTCGAAATGGATGGCTTCCTCGACGGGTCGCTTGGTCCGCCAGCCATGGCGCTCGAGGTCCGGAACGTCCTGGAGTTTCGTCACCGCCCCCAGACATAGCCACGCGATGGGGCGGATGCCATCGGGAATCCCGAGCAGGTCGGCAAGGAACGCCTCACGATAGAACGAGACCCAGCCGACGCCCAGCCCCTCGGCCGTCGCCGCCAACCAAAGGTTCTGGATCGCCAGGCAGGTCGAATACAGGCCCGCATCGGCGATGGCATGACGCCCGAGTACGTGATCCCCACCGCGGCTCGGGTCATAGGTGACAACAACGCCGAGCCCCGACTCCATGATCCCCTCGACCTTGATGCGCGAGAACTTCTCCTGCCGTTCAGCGTCGAGATCTGCGTTGAAGATCTCGCGCTCGGTTTGCACGTGCTTCTGGAACGCCGACCTGGTTTCCGGGTCTTTCACCAGGATGAAGTCCCACGGCTGCGTGTGTCCGACACTCGGTGCCGAATGTGCCGCCGCCAAGACGCGACGCATACTGCTCTCGTCGAGGTCTCCCCCGGAGAATTCAGCCCGGACATCGCGCCGACGGTTGATGACGCTGTAAAGATCCTGCGCCGTAAGGTCGTGAGTAGGCATATGGCTCCCGCATTCGATTCGATGCGAGGCCGGTCTTCGGACTTCCCGTCATCATCGACCGGTCGCCTTCCCGGAATGTTTCCAGTGGCTGCGCTTTCACGCGTGACCGGCGACTCGAGGTCACCGCAGCGGGCCCTGTGCCGGAATCTCACCGGCTTTCCGATTCTCTCCGCAAGCGGAGCACCTCGCAGGTCGTGCCATGTCGAAGCGTACGGGGTGTCTGCGTCGCGCAGATATTCGGCACGCGCGGAGATCCGGCCCGATGTGAGAGGTGCCCGAGTCGTTGAGGGTTATCCATTCGACACGTCGGTGACCGGCAAATCGAGTTCTGCGGATCTGTATCACGGGACCGTCACGATGTTCGATGCCGCGGGGTTTGAAGTCGTAGCGCGGCTCACGCCTCGCCGAGCAGTGATGAGGCTGGAGCCCGGCCGCCAGTAGAGTCGCCGTATGGATCCGGGCACGGCACGAGTCGACGTATGGGTGTGGTCGGTCCGTCTCTTCAAAACCCGCGCCGAGGCAAGTGCCGCTTGCAAAGGCGGACATGTGCGGGTCAACGGCAAGAAGGCCAAGCCGGCATTGACGGTTCATGTCGGGGATCGGGTCGAGGCGCTCAATCCGGGCGGACTGCATACGGTCGTCGTCAAACGACTCATTGCCAAGCGGGTTGGCGCGACCGTTGCCGCGGCGTGTTTCGAGGACCACACGCCGCCCCCTGCTCCGAAAGAAGAGGCTCCATTCGTCCCCAGACGTGACCGAGGCGCGGGACGTCCGACCAAGCGGGACCGCCGCCTCATCGACAAGCTTCGGCGTTCCTAGCCGACCGACGCAAGCGCGAATGGAAGAACGGCCGAGGCTCCGTTTTCGCGAAGGAGTCGCCCTGCGACCGTGATCGTCCAGCGACTGTCGGCCCGATCATCGATGAGCAGGATCGGCTCGCCTCGATGCACGGCCAAACTCTCGGCGAGCTCAGACCCGATCGTGAATTGGTCCCACACGTTGGCGAGCCTGAAGGCGCTGTTGCCTCCGGCCTCGCCACGCGGTCCGTCGCCGATCAAACTCAGCGAACCCAATAGCGGCAAGCGGCCGCGTTCTGAAAGCCAGCCGGCGACTGAACCGATCAGCAACGGGCGGCTACGGGAGGGCATCTGCACGATCGCAGTAGGCCGATCGGCCCATTTCCAGTCCGCCAGCACTCGTACGCAAGCCTCCAGCATCGCCGGCGTCGCCGGGCCATCCTCCGCGCCTGCGCCAAAGGCCTCTCGCAGTGGAACGCCCCAGCCCAGATCCGTCAGCCTGGCGAGAGCACGCCCGGTCTCGACGCGCTCTTCGACGGGGATCTTGCCCCGTACCGTTACGCCGAGCCGATCGGCACCCGTGGGCCACTGCGCTCGCGGCTCGATCTCGATGCCGACCTTGTCGAGTGCCGAGGACGCAGACTCTGACGCCGCTTCCGACACGTCATGCGGGTACCAAGGCGAGGAGCAGTTGTCGCAGCGCCCGCATGGTGCCGCCGTCGGATCGTCGAGATCGCGTTGCAAGGCCTGCATACGGCACTCGCCGGTGCGTTCGTAGTCGATCATCGACTGTTGCTCAGCCTGGCGCGACGCCGCAATACGTTCGTAGCGCTCGCGGTCGTAGAACCATGACTCACCGGTCGACACCCAACCCCCGGTGACTCGCCTAACGGCGCCATCGACGTCGAGAACCTTGAGCAGGAGTTCGAGTGGCGTGCGGCGCAGGTTGACTCTGGCCTCGAGCGCCGGTGTCGACATCGGAGAGTTGCCCAGGACATCGAGCACCGCGGCCACGCGAATCTCGTCGGGCATCGACGCGGTCGCGAAATAGTGCCAGATGTCGGCGTCCTCACGCCCGGGCATAAGCAGGACATCGGCGTTTTCTGTCGCGCGGCCGGCGCGCCCGACCTGCTGGTAGTAGGCAACGGGAGACGACGGCGCCCCAAGGTGGATGACGAAACCGAGGTCGGGTTTGTCGAAGCCCATGCCGAGGGCACTGGTCGCCACCAGGGCCTTGAGTTGGTTGCCCTTGAGCATCTGCTCGGACTCCTCGCGCTCCTCGGGATCGGTGCGACCGGTGTATGCGCGAACCGCATGCCCGGCTTCGCGCAAGAGTCGGGCCGTGTCCTCGGCCGCGGAAACGGTGAGCGCATAGATGATCCCGCTCCCCCGCATGTCGCTCAGATGAGTGAGCAGCCAACCGAGACGGTCCCGCGAGTCCGGCAACGTCAACACACCGAGCCTCAAGGATTTGCGCGCGAGCGATCCGCGAATCGTCACGACACGATCACCAGACGTACTCCCCAGCTGCTCGGCGACGTCAGTGACGACACGCTCATTGGCGGTCGCTGTCGTGGCGAGCACTGGAACGCCGGCCGGAAGATCGCGAATGAGCTCGGCAAGTCGCCGGTAGTCGGGTCTGAAGTCGTGGCCCCAGTCGGAGATGCAATGTGCTTCGTCGACCACCAACATGCCGATGCGGCGCACGAGGTCGGGCAGTTGTTCGTCACGGAATCGCGGATTGTTGAGTCGTTCTGGCGAAACCAGAAGTATGTCGACCTCATCCGCATCGAGTTTGGCGCGGACGTCGTCCCACTCATGCTGATTGGCGGAGTTGATGGCGACGGCCCGGACTCCGGCACGTTCGGCGGCCCCGACCTGATCCCGCATCAGGGCAAGAAGAGGTGAGACGAGCAGTGTCGGCCCTGCGCCCTGACGCCTCATCAGCAATGTCGCAATGAAATAGACTGCCGACTTGCCCCAACCGGTGCGCTGAACCACCAACGCCCGCCGACTCTGCTCGACAAGCGCCGCGATGGCTTCGAACTGACCTTCATGGAAAGCAGCGTCATCACGGCCGGTCAGGACCTTCAGCGCGTCGAGGGCATCTGTGCGGGTGGTGGTGCTGAGCGGCGGCATGAGTGCAGTCTGTCAGCCTCCGCCGACAGCGATCATCGCTCTTCAATCCTCCGCAACAACGCGTGAAGATGCTTGTCGTGGGCCAGGCGGCGGTCGAGGAAAACGTTCAAAGCCCCTCGCAGCCACGAATACGGCGTCCAGACCCTCGGTGCCATCGTCCTGGCCGAACGATTGGAGATTCCGTTCGCAATGGTCAGGCCAGCCTTCTCGGGCGAAATGCGGCGGCTCAACGGCCACGGCAACATGGCTCCGATGTCTTCGCCGTACGGATCGCTGTCCAGCGTGCCGTGTGCCATCTCGGTGTCGACGATGCCGAAGTAACTGACGCCGGCCGATGCTCCATGCATGGCAAGTTCGATGCGAAGGGCTCGGCCGAGTTGCTCGATTGCCGCCTTGCTCATCATGTAGGCGGCGCCACCCATTCCGGGCGCAAACGCGGCGCACGATGACACGACAACAATGTGCCCCTTGTTGGCGATGACCTGCTCGATCGAGGCACGGACCGTGTTCCAGGTGCCGGTCTGGTTGATGGCGATGACTCGGTCGAATGCATCCCTGTCGACCCGCCGCAGCGTCGCTGTCGGAGGCGAAACTCCGGCGTTGGCGACGACGACATCGAGCCGGCCGAAGTGCGTGACGATCTTATCGACTGCAGAATTCATGCCTTCGACATCGCGGACGTCGCCCACAATGCCGATCACACGACCTGTTTCGAGCGAGGCAACGGTTCCGTCGAGGGTCGTCTGACTCACATCCAACAGGACGACCTTCGCGCCACGCCCGAGCACCTGGACAGCAGTAGCGAGGCCGATGCCCTGCGCGCCACCAGTGATCAGGACCACCTTGCCCGTCAGGTCGTATTTGGCCCTTCCGAGGCGCTTCATACCTGTCCTTCCGTGCGAGTGACGTAGTCCGCAAGGTCAATCGCCTTCATCTTTCGGACGAACGTGAATGCGAAGCCGGGCCAGAAGGCCACGTTGCGCCCCTTTTCGTTCACGTAGTAGCTACTGCAGCCGCCCGAATTCCACACCGATCCCTTGAGTCGTTTGTCGACCCTCGCGATGAACTCGTCCTGAGCCTCCGCAGTCACTTCAATGCTTGCCAACCCACGATCGTCCATCGCCTTCAAGGCGGCCATGATGTATCCGACCTGCGACTCAATGGTCACGACTTGCGACGTGTAGATCACCGAGTTGGGTCCGAGGATGACGAAGAAGTTAGGGAAGTTCGAAATCGTGGTTCCCAGGTATGCACGCAAATCGCCGTCCCAGGTCTGGGAAAGCGTCCGCCCGTCACGCCCGGCCAGTAGCTCGTAGCCTGGATGGTCGCTCATGCGAAAACCCGTACCGAAGATGATCGTGTCGAATGCGTGCTCGACGCCATCCTGGGTGACTATCCCCCGTTCGGTGACCTCATGAATTCCCTCGGATACGACGTTCACATTCGGCTGGGCAAGTGCCGGGTAGTACGTGCTGGAAAACGTCGGCCGCTTACATCCGAATGCGAAGGTCGGGGTCAACTTCTTCCGCAAGGTCCGGTCCTTGACCTGGTGGCGAAGGTGCGCACGGCCGATGACGCCCAGAATCCTGGCGAGTCTCGGCTCGTAGACGAAGCCAGGGACCAGTGACTCCTGCGTCAGATTGAATCCGCGACGGGCGAGTCTTTGCGTCACCGGGAATCGGCGGAACAGACACTTCGTACGTTTGCCGAGCGGCCGATCCGGATGAGGCAGAATCCATGTCGGCGTCCGCTGAAATACCGTCAGTTCCTTGGCGATCTGCTGAATCTTCGGGATGAATTGAACCGCTGATGCACCGGTGCCGATAACGGCGATCTTTTCCCCCGCCAGGTTGTGCTCGTGGTCCCATGTCGTCGAGTGGAAAACCGTTCCATTGAACTTTTCGAGACCTGGAAGTTGAGGCACTGATGGTTCGCTGAACGGGCCCAGGGCACCGACCAGAATCTGTGCAGTCCAGGTTCCATTCGTCGTCTCGATCGTCCACAACTGGCTGACGTCGTCCCATGTGGCGCCAAGAACTTCGGTCCTGAGCCTCATGTTCGGCTCCAGGTCGAATTTCTTCGCACACTTCTCGA
>JBDSQP010000362.1:0-3992 GCA_039929755.1 Aeromicrobium sp.
TTTCGCGCAAGCTGGTGAATGAGGCTTCCTCCCAAACTGGTCCGCCACAACGCGTGACGAGTTCGTCGAGCGCGGCCAGGTAGCAATCCTCGACGAGCGAGGCGCCGTCGGCATAGGGCCCGGTCGAGAGAGTCAGCTTGGCCGTGAGATCAAGGTTCTTGGCGATGTTGACGACCGGGGAGGGGCTGGTGAGGGCAAGTAGCCGGGCCTGACCACGGATCATCGCGACCTTCTGCTCGATCTTGCTGTCGAGCACGCGCAGGGCAACGGCGTTGCCGTCTTCGACGAGCGCCGGGTAGCCCGTGACCTGCCCGACGGCGATGGCTCGTGAGAGAGTTCCGACGTCCCATGATGTGATCCCAGTTCGTTCTTGCTTGGCGGCCACTCGACGCAGGTCCTTGCGGATGTGGGGAGTCAGTTGCTCGCGGAGGGCGTCCAGGTCCTTGCCTGACGCCAACTCCTTGTCGCCGTCGACGATTCGGAACCGGATGCGGAGATGATCGGGCAACGACAACCAGTCGAAGTCCGTCGGCTTCACCAGGGTGCCGTTGAGCATTCGCATCTGCGTGGCCAGTTCGTCGGTGACATCGCCCGCTGAGGCGTCCATACGGCCGAGCAATGTGCGCGCGAACTCGGGTGCTGGCACGAAGTTTCGCCGCAGGTTCTTGGGCAAGGAACGGATGAGGCCGGCGATGAGTTCTTCACGATGTCCGGGGACGCTCCAAGCAAAGTCAGTTGCATCGACGCGCGTCAGGTCACTGAGCGGCACGTCGACGGTCACCCCGTCGTGCGTGGTCCCCGGCTCGAACGCATATGTCAACGGGTATGCCGTGGTCTCGGAGTGCCATTCCCGTGGAAACTCGTCGTCGATCCCGCCGGGGGCGTCCGCGCGGAGCAGGTCCTGGGAGGTGAAGGTCAGGAGTTCGGGAGTGTCCCTCCGT
Source organism: Aeromicrobium sp. (assembly GCA_039929755.1). GTDB lineage: Bacteria > Actinomycetota > Actinomycetes > Propionibacteriales > Nocardioidaceae > JACMOZ01. The sequence continues at coordinate 942 of JBDSQP010000362.1, forward strand.
GCCTGCTTCCACCACGTATCGAAATGACGCGCCGAAACCGCCTCGGCCCCGATGCGCGCGTCATAGAACGCGTAGAGGGTTTCGTCGTCGACTTTGAGATCGCGCCGGCGTACGCGGTCCTCGATCTCATCGACCTCGTCCAGCAGCTCCCGATTGTGGGCGAAGAAGCGATGATTGGTCTTCCACTCACCCTGGACGAGCGCGTGCCGAATGAAGAGATCGCGCGAGACGACCGGGTCGACCTGGCTATAGGTGACGAGCCGATCGACAACGACGGGGAGCCCGTAGACGGTGACCTTTTCGCGAGCCATCACCGCGCCACGTTTGATCGACCAGTGGGGCTCGCTGTAGGAACGTTTGGACAGGTGGCCAGCTGCCCTTTCGATCCATTCCGGCTGGATCTTCGCATTGGTCCGCCCCCAAAGCCGGGTGGTCTCGACGAGTTCACCGGCCATGATCCAGCGCGGGGGCTTCTTGGCGAGGCCCGAACCAGGAAAGACCATGAACCTTGAGTTGCGGGCGCCCGCATACTCGCGTCCGTCGGTGTCCTTGAGACCGATGTGCGAGAGCAGGCCCTCAAGCAGAGCCTGATGAATAACGTCAGGGTCGGCACCCGTGTTGCCGGGCTTCATCCGGAGGTCTTTGGCGGTCTGACGCAACTGAGAGTGCACGTCGTGCCACTCGCGAATGCGTACGTAGTGGAGGAATTGTTCCTTGCACATCTTGCGGAACTTGCTGTGCGACAACTCGTCGCGCTGTTCGCGGAGATACGTCCACAGTGTCAGGTACGAAAGGAAGTCCGAGTCGGGCTCGACGAACCTCTTGTGCGAGAGATCGGCGGCCTGTTGATGATCGAGGGGGCGCTCGCGCGGGTCCTGGATCGACATTGCCGAGACGATGACGAGCACGTCGGCGAGGCAACCAAGCCGGTCGGCGGCGAGCAGCATCCTGCCCAGGCGCGGGTCGACCGGGAGCGACGACAAGGTGCGGCCGAGCTTGGACAAGGTGTTGCCCCGCAGGGCTCCGAGCTCGCGCAACAGAGTCGTACCATCGGCCACCGCACGGGAGTCCGGCGGATCGAGGAACGGGAAGTTTCGGATGTCGCCAAGGTCGAGCGACGCCATCTGGAGCAGCACCGACGCGAGATTTGTGCGCTGGATCTCCGGATCGGTGAACTCGGGTCTCGAGTTGAAGTCGTCCTCGGCATACAGACGTATGCAAATGCCGTCGGCCACACGACCGCAACGACCGGCGCGCTGGTTGGCACTGGCCTGCGAGATCGCCTCGATGGGGAGCCGTTGCACCTTGAGTCTCTGACTGAACCGCGAGATGCGAGCGAGGCCGGGATCGATCACATAGCGGATGCCTGGCACTGTCAACGACGTCTCTGCGACGTTGGTGGCCAGGACGATTCGTCTTCCGGGATGGCTGGTGAAGATTTTCTGCTGATCATGGGTCGACAGGCGGCCATACAGAGGCAGGACCTCTGTCGAGCGGTATTTGCGGCCCTTCAGGAATTCCGTAGCGTCTCTGATCTCGCGTTCACCGGACAGAAACACGAGGATGTCCCCGTCGGGGGGCAGTTCGCGTACGGCGTCATCGATTGCCGAGAGGTAGTCACCGTCGTCGCGCTCGGCTAGTGGTCGATACCGGACCTCGACTGGGAACGTACGCCCACTGATCTCGATGACCGGTGCATCGAACATTGCCGCAAATCGGTCCACGTCGATCGTTGCCGAGGTAATGATGACTTTGAGGTCAGGACGACGGGGGAGCAGCGTCTTGAGGTAGCCGAGGAGGAAGTCGATTGCCAGCGAACGTTCGTGGGCTTCGTCGATGATGATCGTGTCGTAGCGGCTGAGGTTGCGATCGCTGTTGATTTCGGCGAGCAACAGGCCATCGGTCATGAGTTTGATGACCGTGGACGCGCTGGTCCTGTCATCGAAGCGAACGGCATAGCCGACTTCTTCTCCGAGCGAAACCTCGCATTCGTCGGCGATGCGTTGGGCTACCGATCGGGCCGCGATGCGGCGGGGCTGCGTATGCGCGATTTTGGTGCGGCCCAGTCCGACCGCGATCTTCGGCAGCTGAGTGGTCTTGCCCGAGCCAGTTTCGCCGGCGACTACAACGACCTGATTTGCCGAAATCGCTTCGGCAATGTCGTCGCGGCGTGCGCTGATCGGCAGGGCATCGTCGAAGGTCAGCTTCAAGGGGGCAGAGGTCATCTCAAGCCGAGTTTATCGGCGAAGAGCTGGTACCCCACAAACTCGACGACGTCGATGAGCGTATGGGCGATGATCAATGGCAGGACTCGCTTGGTGCGGTGGAACCAGTAGCCGAAGATCAGGCCCATGACCACATTGCCGAAGGCCAGGCCAAAGCCCTGATAGAGGTGATAACTGCCGCGCAGCAGGGCACTCGTGACGATCGCTGCGCGGACGCTCCACCCGAATTCCTTGAGCCGGGTCATCAGGAAGCCGACCACGATGACTTCTTCGACGATGGCGTTCTGCGCTGCTGCCAGGATCAGCACCGGGATTGTCCACCAATAGGTATGGAGTCCGCTTGAGACCACATCCGCGCTGACCCCGATCGTCCGGCCACCGAAATAGATGAGGAGTCCCGGCAGCCCGATGAGTGCGGCCAGTCCCATGCCCCAAAGCCAATCTCTTCCGGGCTGTACGAGATCGAGACCGAGCCTCTGTGCGACGGACTTGTCGGAGTGGTCAAGGTAAAGAAGATAGAGCGCAAGCGCGACGGGAACCAGGGCGAACCCGTTGATGAGCAGCTGGTAGGTCAGGTCGAGATATTCACGTGGGCTCTGCGATGAGTTCAGGGTGGCAGTGGAGTGGCGAAGTCCCTCTTTCGAAGTCAGTTTCGCGACCAGACTGACAAACGCATAGACCGCCGACTGACCCAGCGAGAGGCCCAGGACGAGCCAGACCTCGACCCGAAAGTTCCGGACTGTCTTCACGATTTACAGATCGTTGGTGTTGAACGTGTCGCAGTCGTTCAGGTTGCCGCTCTTGTAGCCGGTGAGGAACCACTTCT
>JBDSQP010000363.1:0-3234 GCA_039929755.1 Aeromicrobium sp.
GTGGGAGTCGTCAAAGTGGCACCCAACGGTGAAGTGGCAGCAGAGTTGTAGGTGAGGCCAGGTATGTCGATGACATTTTGAGCTTCATTGCTCTTCACATAACGGCGCGGATCCGAGGCGCCGCCGAGGTTATATCCAGGTGTCCAAAGGAGCTGGCTGCCCATCGCGTAGTAACTGACCGCGCCCGCATCCTCATGACCGTGAATGGCCAATTTGAGTGCGGGTCCAAAACGAATGGCGGCTTGAGCCTGTTCATCCGCGGACTGCGTGTCGAACCAGCCTGTGCGCGAGAACGCATAGCCGCGTTTGTAGACCGTGAACAAACTGGTGGGCACAGGGCCGGAGGCTCCTTGAGTGGCTGCATACTCGGCGACCGTGCCTGGGATGGGTTTCGCATCCGTGATCGCGTTGGTGTCGCCAAATGCCACCATCCTCCCGTTGGGTTGTGTCGCTTGAGATAGAAAATCCGTCATCAGCGGGATGCGCTCGAACGGACCTTGAGGAGTGAGCCCGCACAGCTCCACGTGCCTCTTCATCTCCGAATATCGGATGTAGTTGAGGAGCTGATAGTTCGTTGATCCTTCGTCTGTGACCCCTTGATCGTCGACTGACTTTTCCAACAATTTGGACGAGCGCGTTACGGCAAGATCACTCCATGCCGGCGTCGATGTCGTGCAGCCAAGAGCGAGCAGCCCAATGTCCTGGTAGAGCGCGTGATTGCCTACGGTCGCGTATTCGTCCGGGTCGGAAAGGACCTTTGCGTGCTTGGTCATCGCTGTGGAGAGCCACGTCGCGGTTCCGGCCACCGCCTTCGCACAGACCAGCTCGAGCGATCGACTTCCAACCACCATGTCGTACCAGGCCAAGTCGGACTTCGAGCTGCCGTAAGGGTTGGCCGAGAGCCATTCCCTGATCAGGCCGGTATAGCGATTCAGCATCGCTTGATCGTTGAGGCGCTGACCTTCACGCCGAAGGGGGTCGAGCCAACGCAGTGTCTGGAACTGCTGGACCCAGTTTCTGTTCTTAAAAGGATCTTCGGTCCACTTCGGGTGGGCAGGCAGGTTCCAGGTGCCGAACGTCGGAAGGGTCAGCTTGCCGGCCATGAGCGCGGCGGCGACAGATTCGTCGTTGCTTTGCGTGTCGTAGTACGAACCGAAGCACTGCGGCTCGGACTCGGAGTCATCGGCGGCCGCCGTAAATGTATTTCCGCTGGCGACGATCACACAGAGCGTGATCGTGATGAGGATGCGGCGCATTGATCCTCCTCTGCGTTTTCAAGTGATCCATGGTAGATCCGCAGAACGGCCAAATGGGTCGAAACGAAGCATTCTGCGGAGCCACTCGTGCCGCCGGGATCCGGCACCGTCGCGCACATCGGTAGACTGGCCTCATCAGTTCGACCCACATTCTGAGGAGCGCCCGTGGCCCGCATCATCGTTGATGTCATGCCCAAAGCCGAGATTCTCGACCCGCAAGGAAAAGCCGTTCATGGCGCGCTTCCTCGCCTCGGCTTCACCGCCGTCACCGATGTCCGTCAGGGAAAGCGGTTCGAGCTGGAAGTCGACGACATCAACGACGAAGTTCTTGCCGAGGTCGACAAGATAGCGGGCACGCTGCTCTCCAACCCGGTGATCGAGGACTATTCCGTGCGAGTCGACGCATGACCGAGCGTCAGCGAGAGAACCGACTAGAGCATTTCATGCGGGGTTCCCTGCATGCTCTTCTTCTCGCTGGGAACGACGCATGACCCCTTTCAAGATTGGCGTCGTCACTTTTCCTGGATCCCTCGATGACGTCGATGCCCAGCGTGCGGTCCGTGTGGCCGGTGGCGAAGCTGTCGCCCTCTGGCACGGCGACCACGACCTCAAGGGTGTCGACGCAGTCGTCCTCCCGGGTGGCTTTTCGTACGGCGACTACCTGCGTTGTGGTGCTATCGCCCGCTTCGCCCCGGTCATGACCGAGGTCATCGCAGCAGCGAACGGCGGAATGCCTGTGCTGGGCATTTGTAACGGTTTTCAGATCTTGTGCGAGTCACACCTGTTGCCGGGTGCCCTCATTCGCAACGATCACCGCAAGTTCGTTTGCCGTGATCAGGCGCTACGCATCGAGAACACGGCGACGGCCTGGACCAACGACTACGCGATGAACCAGGAAATCGTGATCCCGCTCAAAAACGGTGAGGGCGGATTCGTCGCCGACCAAAAGACGCTAGACATGCTCGAGGGCGAGGGCCGCGTCATCGCCCGTTATGTCGGCGACAACCCCAACGGTTCCCTCAGGGACATTGCCGGCATCACCAACGAGCGGGGCAACGTCGTGGGCCTCATGCCACACCCCGAGCATGCCGTCGAAGACCTCTGTGGTCCAGGCACCGACGGGCTCTCTTTCTTCACTTCTGCGCTGAAGGTCCTGATGGCCTGAGGCTCACTTGGCAGCTGGTATTTCCTGGCAGCAGCCCTGTTTGAGGTGATATTTCTCGGCCCGATCCAGTAGCAGGGTGAGGCTCGGCCAAGGATTGCGGACGCCGTGTTCGACGCGGTGGCGCATCCAGGCATTCGCCGGCTCCCGGATCAGGCTCAGAGGGTGGAACCATTCGCCCAGCACGAGACGTCTGCTGACGATCCGTCGGCGAAAGTAGACGCCTAGCGTGTCGTACGTCGCCAGCGCCCGATTGATTTCGTGCCAGTCGTCTTCACCGAGTTCTGACAGCCTTTGCTCGTTGTACGCAACGAAGAGGATACGCCGGCCCTTCGCGGTGTCCGGCGAGATCAGCAGCTCGTGCATGCGCGTGTATGCGCTGAGTCGCGCCTGATGCACGGAAACCAAAACGGTTGCGAAGCCGATGATGAGTCCGACGACGGCGAGGAACAAGGCCACGAGGTCCGTGTTCCGGCTCAGCCAATCGGACATCCTCCGCATCCCTTCCGGTAGGGGTAGTCTCCATATGGTAAGCGGCAATGCGGGGGACGACGCTGAAAGTGCGTAATCCATGACCGAGGTGAAACGGGTACCGACAGGCCGGATCTTCATCAGTTACCGGCGACAAGACTCTGCCTACCCGGCTGGCTGGCTTTTCGATCACCTCGCCGAACGGTTCGGGCCAGATCAGGTCTTCAAGGACGTCGACTCGATCGAGCTGGGCGACGACTTCATCCAGGTCATCACGAATGCCGTCACTTCTTGTGATGTGCTGCTGGCCCTTATCGGAAAGAAGTGGCTTCGCTCGGGTGGCTC
>JBDSQP010000364.1:0-7722 GCA_039929755.1 Aeromicrobium sp.
TACAGCGTCGACGCGACGTCCTACACCTCGGAGATCCAGAAGATCAAGGACGCCAAGCCGGACGCGGTCGTCGTGATTGCGTTCAACGAGACCACGAAGATCATTCCTGGCCTCGAAGCTGCTGGCATTGGTCCCAAGGACGTGAAGACCTACTTCGTGGACGGCAACACCGCGGACTACAGCAAGGACTTCCCCAAGGGCACCCTCAAGGGCGTCAAGGCGACCTACCCGGGCGCAGAGCTGAAGAGCGACTTCAAGGCTCGGATGCTGTCGATCAACCCCAAGCTCAAGGACTTCACCTATGGTCCTGAGTCCTACGACGCCACCGTCCTGTCGGCCCTTGCAGCTGTCGCTGCAAAGAGCGACTCGGGCAAGGCACTCGCGAGCGAAATCATCAAGGTCTCTGCAGGCGGCACGAAGTGCACGACCTTCAAGGATTGCGCTGCTTTGCTCAAGGATGGCAAGGACATCGACTATGACGGTGTCTCCGGACCGGTTGACATGAACAAGACTGGTAGCCCCTCGAAGGCAACCATCGGCATCTTCCAGTACGGCGCCGATAACAAGTACACGAACCTCGAATACATCACAGGTGTCGTGCAGTAACGAGATTCACCAACATCGAAAGGGCCCCGGGCAACCGGGGCCCTTTCCCTTTGCTTGTGTGCCTTCGGGGCAAGCAAAAGGGGCCCCGAAAGGCCCCGATTGCTGTGGTTCAGTGCGTGCCTGCGTCAGGCCTTGGCGAGAGTACCGAGGTACAACTCAATGACCTTCGGATCATTGATCAGGTCCTTGCCACTCGCCGTGTGCGCATTGCGTCCCTGATCAAGGACGTAGCCCCGGTCGCAAATCTGGAGGCAACGTCGGGCGTTCTGCTCGACCATGACGACGGAAACGCCGGCGGAGTTGATGCGTTTGGTCTGGACGAAGACTTCGTCCTGGAGCGCGGGGGAGAGGCCGGCAGAAGGCTCGTCGAGCAGCAGCACGAACGGGCTCATCATGAGTGCGCGACCCATGGCAACCATTTGTCGTTCGCCACCGGAAAGTGAACCAGCGCGCTGATCCTTGCGCTCGCCGAGCCGGGGGAAAATGTCGGTGACGTACTGGAAGCGGTCCTTGAACTTCTTGGGGTCGAGGTACATCCCCATTTCGAGGTTTTCACTCACAGTCAACGAGGGGAAGACGTTGTTGGTCTGGGGGACGAATCCGACGCCCGACGCGACAAGTTGATCGGCGCGCAGGTTCGTGATCTCTTTCTCTTGCAGCGTGACAGTGCCTTCGTGAATCTTGACGAGGCCGAACATGGCTTTGAGCAGTGTTGACTTGCCGGCTCCGTTGGGACCGATGATGCCGACGAGTTCGCCTGCGTGGCAGTGCAGGCTCGCACCATTGAGGATGTTGACCCCCGGAAGGTAGCCGGCTGTGAGGTTGTCGGCGCGGAGTAGCGCACCTTCGGGGGAGGCGAAATCGACCATCAGTTGTCTTCCTCTTCCTCGGCGATCAGTTCCTTTTCGGCTTCAGCCAGGATCTTTTCTTCCACTTCATGAGTGAGTTCGGCGTCGTGGTGCGCACCAAGATATGCATCGATGACCCGCGGGTCGGCCATGACCGTGTCGGGAGGGCCTTCGGCCAAGATCGTTCCCTGACCCATGACCACGACCCAGTCCGAAATATCGCGGACCATGTCCATGTCGTGCTCTACGAAAAGCACCGTGCGTCCCTCATCGCGCAAAGACTTGACGTGGCCGAGCAGGGATTGCTTGAGTGCCGGGTTAACCCCGGCCATTGGCTCGTCGAGCATGATGAGTTCGGGGTCGACCATGAGTGCGCGAGCCATCTCCAGCAACTTGCGCTGACCACCGGAGAGCGAGCCGGCGAAATCGTCAGCCTTGGCGTCGAGCTTGAATCGCCCCAGGAGATCCATCGCGCGATCGGTGTTCTCGGACTCCTGATCGGCCCACAGGAACTTGAACATGCTGGAGAGCAGGCGCTCGCCACGTTGTCCTGTCGCCCCAAGACGCATGTTCTCGATCACCGTTAGGCGTGAAAGCACCTTGGTGAGCTGGAACGTGCGGACCATTCCTTTGCGGGCAACCTTGTATGGGGGTGTGCCCGAGAGGCTTTCGCCGTTGAACGTCCATTCGCCCGTGTCCGGTTTGTCGAAACCGGTCAGAAGGTTGAAGAAGGTCGTTTTGCCTGCGCCGTTGGGACCGATGAGTGCCGTGATCTTGCCCCGCTGGATTTCGAAGTGCTCGACATCGACGGCCTTGAGGCCACCGAATGTGCGGCATACGTTGTCCGCGACGAGGATCGCGTCGGGCTTCTTGGCGCCCGGCTCGGCGATGACTGTCTGCTCGGTTGCGTTATCAGCGGCCATCAATTGCCAACTCTCGCCTGTCGCCGAAGATTCCTTGTGGTCTGAATATCATCAATATCATCAACACGAGACCCATGACGATGAGTCGCATCAGGCTCGCCTGATCAGGGCTCATGATGGACGAGGGAATGATGGCGTGTCCCGGGGCTGTCGCCTTGTCGAAGAACAGGTCGAGGCCGTTGAGGAAGAACCAGAAAATCAGTGCACCGGCGACGGGGCCGAGGACGCGGGCAGCGCCTCCGATCAGCAACACGGTGTAGGTGAAGAATGTCGTGTCCGTGGCAAAGTCTGAGGGAGCCACGTTGTCGGTGGCGACGCCGCTCATGATTCCGGCCAAGCCACCAATCATGCCGCCGAGGACAAGGGCTTGCATTTTGTATGAGTAGACATTCTTGCCGAGACTGCGCACCGCATCCTCGTCTTCACGGATGCTCTTGAGCACGCGACCCCAGGGGCTGCGCATCAGCAGGAAGATCACGAAGCAAAGCGCGCCGGCGAGACTCCAGCCGATCAGCATGATGAAGAAGTCATAGGAACGCCACCCGAGATGGAACCCACCGACGTCGATACTGAAACCGCCCGACGGTATCGGGTTCAGCGCCTTCAACTGATCGGAGAAACCGTAACGGCCGTCCTGACCGCCGAACTGATCATTGAGGCTCGCGGCTCCGAGCGTTTGCCTGATCGCCTCGGCCGCCGCGATCGTCGCGATGGCCAGATAGTCGGCTCGCAATCGCAGCGTCGGTATGCCGAGAATGAGCGCGAGTACGACGGTCATGAGCAAACCGACGATGATGCTGAGCCACAGGTTCTGGTCCCAGGTCTGCACCAGAGAGCCGACAGCGTAGCCGCCGACCATCATGAAGGCTGCTTGACCGAAGTTCAGCAGTCCTGTGTATCCGAAGTGAATATTGAGGCCGATAGCGGCGAGGCAATAGACGATCGCTGTTGGGCCGAGGGCCTGTTCGATCGCGCCGGTGAGGACATCCAACCAACTCATAATGTTCTCCTTCCTCAGCCGACTCGTTCTGCTCGACCGAGCAGACCTTGTGGACGTATGAGCAGTACCAGAACGAGGACGACCAGGGCCGTCACGTACTTGAGTTCAGGCGGTAATACCAGCGAGGACAACTCGACGAGGAGACCGACCAGCACGCTGCCGACCATGGCGCCCCAGATGTTGCCGAGCCCGCCGAGCGTCACTGCAGCAAACACGAGAAGCAGGATCTTGAATCCGACCTGGTAGTCGAAGCCGTTGATGGCGCCCCACATGAGGCCGCTCATTCCGGCGAGTGCGCCGCCGGCGATCCAGATCGTCGTGATGACCTTGTCGACCGCGATGCCCGAAGATGCGGCGAGTGCCGGATTGTCGGCCACAGCGCGGGTTGCCTTGCCCAACCGGGTGCGTTGCACCGCGAGTGAAACGACCACCAGGACGACGGCACAGATGATCGCGACGTAGAAAGCCTTCGGCTGGATGTCGATCGGTCCGAGGTGCCATGGCTTGAAGTTGCGGACACCTTGGTATTGGTGGTTGTCGGCGCCGAAGAAGTACTGGAACACGTTGCGCAGGAAGATCGAGAGGCCAATGCTGACGATCATCATGGCTATGAGCCCTGTCCCTCGACCACGCAGAGGTTTCCACAGAAGCTTGTCGTTGGCGTAGCCGCCGGCCGCCGAAAGCACTACCGCGATCAGGGCCGCCGGCAGGAACGCCCAGCCCAACGAATCCTGGAAGAAGTAGGCGGCGAGGGCGCCGAAGGTGATCAGCTCGCCATGGGCGAAGTTCGTCAACCCGGTCGTACCGAAGATGAGCGAGAGACCGATCGAGGCGAGGGCCAACAGCAGGCCGAGGAACAGGCCGTTGATGGCGCGCTCCGTGAAGGACTCCCACCATGCTCGCGAATTGTCGGTCTTGGGACCGATGCTGTAGCCGATCGGGATGTCGAAGTTGGTCTTGATGAGCACCTTGCGCTCGGTCTTCTTGGGATCGGTGAGCGTCGTTCCCTTGGGGAAGGTCGAGGTGTCGAGCTTGACGACGATGGTCTTGCCAATCAATTCGTCAGGGGTTCCGGGCAGCGGGAGCGAAAACTTCCCGTCGGTTCCGCTCACGGCGGTCGCCACTTCCTGGCCCGCTATGGAAACGGTGATTTTGATGCCGGGGACCGGCTTCGGAGGATTGGTCCGGCTGTCAGTCAAGGTGCCGTTGACATCGATCGTGTCGTTGGCTGCCATTGCCGGAGAAAAGCCTCCGATAACAAGGGCGCACGCAATGATCGAAAAGAGTGCCGCTAGACGCAGTCGCACACGTGACTCCTGTCAATTTGGGCGATGTTTTCGCCTCTTGTTCATCGGAGCATAACCAAACGGGTGTGTCAGATGGGTCACATTAGCCGAAGTTAGGTAACAGTTCGGTTTCGTTTGATATTCGAGGCTCCGGTGGGGGCCAAGATGCTCGCGCTAGTGAACCACAATTGCGATTTGAGTCAAAAGCGGCGCGAGGATCAGCGCCGGCAAAAGGTCGGCAATCGGCATGATTTTCATGTTGAGAAGGCGCAGTGCCACGCAGATGAGAACGAGTCCACCTGTAGCCGTCAACGCGATCAAATGTGGTTCGGGCACAAAGGATCCGAGGGCGACGCCAAGAACGGTCAGAGTCCCTTGGATCACGGCAATCGACAATGCCGAAGCCATCACGCCGATTCCGAACGACGCGGCAAATGCCAGTGAGGCGAAGCCATCGAGGACGGCCTTGAGGACCAGCTGATCCGAGCCGTTGCCGAGACCCTCGTTGATTGCGCCAAGAATCGTCAGCGGACCGATGCAGAAGACGAGTGAGCTCGTGACAAAGCCTTCGATGAAGCGGTCCCGGGATTCGCCCCTACCGGCCGACAATCGTGTTTGAAGCCAGCCGCCGAAACCCTCGAGGCGATCCTCAAGTCGCAGGATCGAACCGATGATGCCTCCGATCACCAGCGAGCCCAACACGATGAGGATGGGCAGACTCGTACCAACGGCATCGGTCAAGACTTTGCGTGAGACCTGCATCGCGGCCTGTGCGGCGATCAGCAACGTCACGAGCCCGAGGGCATCCGTCACGAGGGATCGGGTGCGTTCGGTCAACCGGTGCCCGATCAGCAGGCCGAGTGAGGAGCCGGCGATCACCGTCACGACGTTGGTGACCGTCCCGATGCCGATGAACATCGCAGTTCCTCTCCCGGACTGGTTGACCAAGAAACTATTACCGGGCGTAGTCTGGCACCTTCACCGGAGCCGCAAGCTTCAGGGACTTCCTCAACTGCAGCGTAGAAGAAATGAGGCATTATGCCGGCTCGCCCCCCCATCGTGCTTCGGGATGCTGACCGCGAAGACGCGGCTGCGCTGATCAATCTTTGGCGTGAATGTGCCGAAACATCCCGACACGAAGGTGTCGACGTTCTCGCCTCCGCCGCGATGTGGCACGAGCCTGGCGTTGCCGAAGCGGCCGCTGCCCTCGAACTCAATCTCGCCAGCCCGGACAAACGCATCATCGTCGCGCTCGTAGACGGCGATATTGTCGGCGCCGTGGTGTGCGATATCGGCACGACCTCTCCGATAAACCTGACTCGCGTTCTCGTCGTCACCGAACTGCAGGTTCTCCCTAAATACCGACGCAAGTCAGTCGCCTCCACGCTGCTCTCGGCGGCCGCCAACTATGGCGAAGACTTCAATTGCGAAATCGTGGCAACCATGACACCGGCCCACGATCGCGAACCCAACAGGTTCCTGACAAAGCTCGGATTCAGCCAGGTTTCGGTCGTCCGTGTCGCTCAGGCAAGTAGGTTGCGGTCGAAGTTGTCGACCAAGGCTACAAACTCCCGGGACACCGGCAAGCTCATCGCCGTACGACGGACTTTGCGACGTAGACAGCTCGAGTCCCGCAAGATGCGCCCCCGTCCCTAGGGCAGTTCCCGTCGGTCCGTACGACTAGAGTCGTGGTCGTGGATCGACTTCTTCTCATTGACGGCCATTCGGTTGCTTATCGCGCCTTTTTTGCTCTACCTGTCGAGAACTTCGCGACCACTACGGGGCAGCCCACCAATGCAGTGTTCGGCTTCACCTCAATGCTCATCAACGTTCTTCGTGACGAAAAGCCCACGCATGTCGCGGTCGCGTTCGACGTCTCCCGTCATTCCTTCCGCACCGACGAATACCCCGACTACAAGGGCACCCGAGCAAAGTCGCCCGAAGAGTTCAAGGGGCAGATCGCGCTGATCAAGGAAGTCCTCGACGCGATGCACATCACCACCTTCGAGAAAGAGGGTTTCGAGGCCGACGACATCCTCGGGACACTGGCGACCCAGGCCGACGCACAGGGATTCGAAGTCCTCATATGCTCCGGCGACCGTGACGCATTCCAGCTGGTCAACGACAACGTCACCGTCCTCTATCCCCGCAAGGGCATGTCGGACCTGGCTCGTATGACTCCCGACGCGGTGCACGAAAAGTACGCCGTAATGCCGGCCAACTATCCCGACATCGCGGCGATGGTGGGGGAGACGAGCGACAACCTCCCCGGCGTTCCTGGTGTGGGCCCCAAGACGGCGGCCAAATGGCTGGCGCAATTCGGGTCGCTTGCGGAGATCATCAACCGCGTCGGCGAGATCCCGGGCAAGGCAGGCGAATCGATGCGCGAAAACATCGACAACGTCGTACGCAATCGCCGCATCAACGCTTTGGTATGCGATCTCGATCTGCCGGCCGGACCGGCCGATCTGGCGATGCCCGAGCTCGATCGCGAATCGGTCCACCGCGTCTTCGACAGTCTCGAGTTCGCGGTCCTGCGCGATCGACTGTTCGCTGTTTTCGGTGCCGAAGAAGCCGTTCCCGATGAGGGCTTTTCGATCGAGGGCCAGACGTTGTTCCCGGGCGGCGTCCGCACGTGGCTGGGCAAATTCGCCGCAGAAGGCGCTGTCGGCGTTCACATTTCCGGGACCTGGGGTGCCGGCACCGGCCGCGTCGACGCCATCGCGCTCGCCACTGATCAGGCTGCCGCCTACGTCAAGGTCGACGATTTGTCTCCCGACGACGATTCAGCGCTGGCTGCCTGGCTTGCCGATGGCTCGAAGCCCAAGATCTTGCACGACGCCAAGGGCCCGATGCACGCGATCGCGGCACAGGGCTGGACCCTGGCGGGCCTGGTGAGCGATACCGCCCTGGCCGCCTATTTGCTTCGCCCCGATCAACACGCCTATGACCTTGCCGACCTCACGATGCGCTACCTCAAACGTGAATTGCGCGCCGAGGGAGAGAGCGATCAGGGCCAGTTGTCCCTCGATGGAGTCGCTGAGGACAGCGAGCCCCAG
>JBDSQP010000365.1:0-2567 GCA_039929755.1 Aeromicrobium sp.
GGACGGGAGCCATGGCCGACATGGCTGGAGGCATTGCCCTGGCTGGTCTGCAAGTGCTCTCGGCACGCGCCATCACGACCGGATCGGTTGCGACAACCCTGTGGGAGGTCACCCGCAACGACATTGACGTCAAAAAGGTCACTGATCGGATCAAATCAGTCGTGGACGGCACGCTCGATCTCGAGTCCCGCCTCAAATTGGCACCCAGCGACGATGTAGACACGACCGTAAAAGTGCTCGACGAGCTTTCGCACACGGCAACCCTGATCGAGGTTCGGGCAGAAGACCGCCGTGGCCTCGTCTGGGCCGTATGCCGGGCGATCGCCGCCGCAGGCATCAGCATCCGCTCGGCGCATTTGTCGACATACGGTCCCGAAGCGCGCGATGTGTTCTATGTGGTCGACGCGAAGGGACAGCCTCTCGCGCCATCCGAGGCCGAGGGACTGGCCGAGCGAGTTGCCGCAGCCCTGGGAACCGGATCCTCCGCCTAGGAAAGATAGTCGGCGTAGCGTGAAAGCGTGAAGCCGTATGCCGATCGCTGCCAGGCGGGACAGGTCCTTGCCAAGCGTGTGCGCTTGACGGAGTCGACGGCGCCGATCGTCTTGGCGTTGCCTCGTGGAGGGGTGCCGGTTGCCGCCGAGGTTGCCGCCGTGCTCGGAGCGCCTCTGGATGTGATCGTGGTTCGTAAGATCGGCTTCTTGGACAATCGCGAACTTGCCATGGGTGCGATAGCGACTGTCGCCGGCAATGTCGAGACTGTCACCAACTCAGGCACGATGGCCCGGCTTGATTGGCTGGGCCGAAGTCATGAAGAATTCGCAGAAGTTGCCGAGCGAGAACGTCGCGAACTCGGCCTGCGTGATCGGCTCTATCGTGGCGATCGGCCGCCGGCCGACCTCTGCGGCCGAACGGCCATCGTCGTTGACGATGGAGTGGCAACCGGTGCCAGTATGCGAGCCGCCGTCGCCGCCGTTCGGCTTTCGGGGTCGACCCAGATTGTCATCGCTGTACCGGTATGTCTCCCCGGCGCCCTCTCTGTTCTCGAAGAAATCGCCGATGAGGTCGTCTGTCCGTGGATTCCGGAGCATTTCATGGCAGTGGGACAGGCTTACCAACGCTTCGACCAAGTGCCCGACGACGATGTCAGGGCGATCCTCGGCATTGGCTCTGGAGCGAGCCGTTAGGCTTGTCCATATCTAATTTCTGAATCTGAGGATCGCCACCGCGCCATGTTCGACACTCTGCAAGACCGCCTCCAGACCGCGTTCAAGAATCTTCGCGGCAAGGGCAAGCTCTCCGAAGCCGACATCGACGCGACTGCACGCGAAATCCGTATCGCGTTGCTCGAGGCCGACGTTGCCCTGCCTGTCGTCAAGGAGTTTGTTGCCAACGTCAAGGAACGCGCGCGCGGCGCCGAGGTCACCGGGGCCCTCAACCCGGCCCAGCACGTCATCAAGATCGTCAATGACGAACTTGTCTCGATCCTCGGTGGCGAAACCCGTCGGCTCAAGTACGCCAAGAACCCGCCGACCGTCATCATGCTTGCGGGACTTCAGGGTGCGGGCAAGACGACACTTGCGGGCAAGCTCGGCCTCTGGCTCAAGGGTCAGGGCATGTCTCCGATGCTCGTTGCGTGTGACCTCCAGCGACCCAACGCCGTCACGCAGTTGCAGGTGGTCGGCAAGCAGGCCGGCGTCACCGTATTCGCGCCCGAAGCCGGTAACGGAGTCGGCGATCCAGTAGAGGTCGCGCGCGCTGCGATCAAGGAAGCCAACCGGACCCTCCACGACATCGTCATCGTTGATACCGCCGGCCGCCTGGGCATCGACGAAGTGCTGATGAAGCAGGCCTCGGACATTCGCGATGCCGTGGACCCCGACGAAGTCCTGTTCGTCGTCGACGCGATGATCGGTCAGGATGCCGTCCAGACCGCGATGGCCTTCCTCGAAGGTGTCGACTTCACCGGCGTCGTGCTGTCCAAGCTCGACGGCGACGCCCGTGGTGGTGCAGCACTTTCCGTAGCATCGGTTACCGGACGCCAGATCATGTTTGCCTCCAACGGCGAGAAGCTCACAGATTTCGACGTGTTCCACCCCGACAGGATGGCTTCACGCATCCTCGACATGGGCGACATGGTGACCCTCATCGAGCAGGCCGAAAAGGTCTTCGACGAGGAAGAAGCCCAGAAAGCTGCCGACAAGCTCGTCGGTGGATCATTCACGCTGCAGGACTTCCTCAAGCAGATGGAAGCCATGGCCAAAATGGGCTCGATGACCAAGCTCATGGGCATGTTGCCTGGCATGGGTCAGTTCAAGGAACAGCTCGAGAACTTCGACGAACGCGAAGTCGACCGCATCAAGGCAATCATCTTGTCGATGACTCCAGCAGAGCGCGACAACCCCAAGGTGATCGACGGATCACGGCGGCTGCGGATCTCCAAGGGCTCCGGCACCCAGGTCAAGGACGTCAACAGCCTCGTCGACCGATTCTTTGATGCGCGCAAGATGATGCAGCAGATGGCCAAGGGTGGCGGGATGCCAGGAATGCCCGGTATGCCGGGCGGGATC
>JBDSQP010000366.1:0-7729 GCA_039929755.1 Aeromicrobium sp.
CCGCGGCATCGGCGGCGCTCTGCTGTCGGCTTCGTCCTACCTGATGAAGTCGCCCCCGGAGCAGCGCCCCGATGACATCGGTCGCGAAACGCTTGAAGCCTTCATCCGCGGTGACGTTGAGCGCTAACCAGACTCGGGGGTTTGAGGATCACGCTCGGGCGTGACACTCGAAACCAGCCGCCGGCCCCTCGGGGGGGCCGGCGGCTTTTTCTTTTCGAAGGCAGGGGCTTTGCCTACTGGTCCGCTTGCCAGGCGAGGAGAGCCTGCGCGGCATCTTCTTCGCTCATCGGCCCATTCTCCAGCCGGAGCTCCAACAGGAAGCGGTAGGCCTGACCGACCTGCGGGCCCGGACCGGACCCCAGAATCTCCATGATCTGATTGCCGTCGAGGTCCGGCCGGATCGACTGCAGTTCCTCTTCCTCTGCCAGGACCGCGATCCGCGCCTCGAGGGCGTCATAGGTCGACCGCAACCGCGCGGCCTTCTTCTGGTTGCGGGTCGTGCAATCCGCCCGAGTCAGAATGTGGAGGCGTTCGAGCTGGTCGCCGGCATCACGGACATACCGGCGTACGGCCGAGTCGGTCCATTCGCCCGAACCATAGCCATGGAAACGCAGGTGGAGTTCGACAAGCCTGGCGACCTGGTCGATCTCATCATTGCTGTAACGCATGGTCTTCAGTCGCTTGCGGGTCATCTTGGCCCCGACGACATCGTGGTGATGGAACGTCACGAGCCCGCCGTCCTGGAATCGACGCGTTCTGGGTTTGCCGATGTCGTGCAGCAAGGCAGCGAGTCGCAGGATCAGATCAGGATGCCCACCCAGGCGACCCTCGAGGGCCATTGCCTGCTCGAGGACGATCAGCGAATGCTCGTAGACGTCCTTGTGCCGATGGTGTTCGTCCCGCTCAAGGATCAGGGCCGGAAGTTCGGGTATGACGTGAGCCGCCAGACCGCTGTCGACCAACAACCGAAGGCCCACGGCCGGACGGGGACTCAGAATGAGCTTGTTGAACTCATCGCGAATCCGCTCGGCGGATACGATCTCGATCCTCTCGGACATTCGCGTCATCGCTTCGAGCACCTCGGCCGCCGCGCTGAATCCGAGCTGCGCCGAGAATCGTGCAGCCCGCATCATCCGAAGGGGATCGTCGCCGAAGGACTGCTCTGCGGTGACCGGAGTACGAAGGATCGCGGCAGCGAGATCGGCCAATCCGCCGAAGGGATCGACGAATGCACGGCCCCGAATGCGGATCGCCATCGCATTGACTGCGAAATCGCGCCGGGAAAGGTCGCCCTCCAGCGTGTCTCCGAACTTCACTTCGGGCTTTCGGGAATTCTGGTCGTAGGAATCACTGCGATACGTCGTGATCTCGAACTGTGCGTTGCCCTTGCGGAGGCCGATCGTGCCGAATTCACGGCCCATGTCCCACATGGCATCGGACCAGGATGCGACGAGGGATTCGACCTCCTCAGGTGTCGCCGAGGTGGTGAAGTCCCAGTCGTTGCCGAGGCGGCCAAGAAGCGCATCGCGCACCGGTCCACCGACCAGTGCGAGTTCGTGCCCGCTCGCGTCAAAAAGGGCGCCCAGCTCATCGAGAGCCGGAACAGAGTCGAACAGCCCGTCGATGAGGGCCGTCTGCTCGGCAGTCAGGGAAGGCGTGGACACGAGGACATACTCTAACGCGTCACGACCTGCCGAGCCCCCGCCCGGAGCACCCCTAGGATTGGTGGGTGAGCACCTACGGACGTCGACTGCGCCTCGTCCTGCTCGCAATGGTGTTCGCAATGAGTGGCCTGACCCTCCGGCCCGCACTCGCCGCCTCCGCAAAACCCGATCTTTCCGTGCGGATCAGCGCGCTCAGTCCGACGCAGATCAAGCCGAAATCCACCGTCACGATGTCCGGGACGGTCACGAACAACAACACCTTCGCCTGGAAGAACGTTCAGGCCTACCTCGTCATCGCCCACGTGCCCTATACGTCGCGGAGCCAGCTCGACGACGCAATCTCAAGTTCGACCGCCTACACGGGCGAACGCGTTGTCGAGCCCAACTCGTTCGACACCATGGGCGACCTCGCCCCCGGCAAATCATTCACCTTCAGGGTGAATGTGCCCTACGACCAGCTGAAACTCAACGGGGCCGATGGCGTCTACCCGGTTGGCGTCCAGATCCTCGGTACCGATCCTTCTGGCCACCGGTCGACCGATGCCATCGCGCGTGCCACAACATTCCTGCCCATGCTCTCCAAAGCGCCAAAGATCAAAGTTGCCGCCTCGATCGGCTGGCCGTTCTTGATGCCGATCTATCGCGGTACCGATCGAACGTATGCCGACGGCCGCAAACTGCTCGCGGCGGTGAGCCCCCGCGGCCAGTTGCGCAACCTCCTCGACATCGCGGGCACCATGACCTCCGGCCACGACACGGTCATCATCGACCCTGCCTTGCTGGTCGGCGTCGATGATCTCGCCCACCGCAGAAGCCTGGGCAAGAAGCTGACCCTCTCTGACGGACAGGTTGCCGCGGCCAAATCATTTCTGGCGGATTTGCTGAGCCTCGCCCGCAACGGCAGTTGCTGGATTGTGGGTTATGACCGCCCCGACGTCCTTGCACTTCAGCAGAACAGGGATGTTTCCGGTCCACTCAACGCAGCTGTGAACGCCGCAACCAGTTCGGCGATCGACACATACGGCTTGAGCGGGCGTCGCGTGTCCTGGCCGACATCCAAAGGCGTCACTCCCGCCCTTCTGCAGTATGTACGTGGGCCCGGTGACCAACCCGTCATCGTCGATTCCGGCGACCTCAAGGGGTGGACCCGTCGCGACGGCTCCCTTATTCAGTATCAAACCGCCGGCGGCCCCATTCCGCTGCTCATCGATGACGCGATCGATGAAAACGTGCCCGGTCGGGACTCGGTCGTGTCTCTCCGCCAGCGGATCGTCAGCGATTCGGCTCTGGCCGTGCTCCTTCGGTCGATCGATCCCGGCACCAAGGCAGACGCGATCGCCCTTGTCCCGCCGAACTGGGATCCCGGGCCGGACTGGGCAGCCGGCCGGATCGACAACGCCTTCGACACTCCGTGGGTGGACGGCGCGAGCTTCGACGAGCTCCTGACCAGGCCAATCGAAGCCTTCAAGGGCTCGCTCCCATCGACGGCCTCCGCCTCGGCAATCACCCGCACTCAGTTGCTGGCGGCAGGGGACATCCGTTCGCAGACCGCCCTTCTTGACGCCATCCAGTCCCCCGCCGACGCGGTTTCCGGCCGTTTCGACCAGGACACCGCCAGCGGCGTCAGCGTCCGGTGGCGCAAAAACCGTGAAACGGGCCTTGCCATCGCGCGTGCAGCTGCATCCAGCGCGGGCAAGGAGCTCAAGAAGATCACGATCGAAGGTCCCGAATCGGTGACTCTTTCGAGCTCGAATGGCAAATTCCCGCTGACGATCCTCAATGACACTTCGAGTGCCATCAAGGTCGGTGTTCGGCTCGATTCTTCGAACCCGGCATTGACGATCCCCGACGTCCCTGCGACCACCGTCGATGCAGGTGAGCGGCTTACTCTCAACGTCAACGTCGACGTACGTGACCAGCGCTCAACCTCTGTAGCGGCGCAATTGATCACTCCCGAAGGCAAGTCTTTCGGCAATCCCGTGGTGTTTCAGGTCCGCTCGAGCGCGGTCGGTGCCGTCTTGTGGGTCGCACTCGGTGCCGCCGGCATTCTGGTCGTGATCGCGTTGCTTCGTCGATTCACCCGCCGGCGGAAGGGTTAACACCAGCATGAACGATTCCGCTGACAGCAGCAGGGACGATCTGGTCTCAGCCAGCAAATGGATGGCGCTCGGCACGATCATTTCGCGCATCACGGGGTTCGCCAGGGCCTTTCTGATCGTCTCCGCGATAGGCCAGAAACTCAATGGCGATATTTTCGACACCGCCAACTCGATCCCGAATGCGCTGTACATCCTGGTCGCGGGTGGCGTTTTCAATGTCGTTCTAGTCCCGCAACTAGTGCGGGCGATGAAGAATGACGAGGATGGTGGCGACGCTTACGCCAACCGAGTCGTCACCCTCGGGCTATTGGTGCTCTCCACCGCAACTGTCCTGCTCATACTGCTCGTCCCGCTGATGGTCAGGGTGCTTTTCGGTCACGATTTCTTCACATCGGCATTTGCCGATCAGAAGTCGTCGGCGTTATTGCTGATGGCTTTGTGTATGCCTCAGGTTTTCTTCTATGGCGCATTTGTGCTGGTCGGGCAGATCCTCAACGCTCGGGGGCGCTTCGGCCCGATGATGTGGGCGCCGATTCTCAACAACATCGTGTCCTGCGCCATGGTTGGCGTCTATATCGTCGCGTTCGGCACTTCGCGGAGTGCCGATGGCTTCTCGACAAAGGAGTCCCTGGTCCTCGGTATCGGTTCGACGGCCGGCATTGCCCTGCAGGCGATCATCCTCGTTCCTTACCTGAGGCGAGCCGGTTTCCACTATCGCCCCCGTTTCGACTTCCGCGGTGTGGGTCTTGGCCATACGTTCAGGCTCGGCATGTGGACCCTTCTTTTCATCATCGTCAACCAGATCGCGTTCGTCACGATCACCAGGATCGCGAACAACGCCAACGTCGAAGCAGCGAAGTCCGGCGGGGGCGGCGGTGGCTCCTCGGCCTACAACTTCGGTTTTCTGATCAGCCAAGTCCCCCACGGCATCATTACCGTGTCACTGGCAACGGCAATGATGCCGACACTGTCGGCCCTCGCGTCGGACAAACTTTTCCCCCGAATGCGACTCGAGCTCGGACGAACGCTGCGCCTCACGCTTGTCATCGTGACGCCATTGGCCATTGCCGTGGCCTGCCTCGGCCAACAACTCGCCCTCGTCGCAACATCGTTCGGCGCCAACAAGGGTCACACCGCAACCCTCGGCCACACGATCCAAGGGTTCGCGCCCGCGATGGTGTTCTTCACCGTCCACTACGTCATGCTTCGTGGTTTCTATGCCACCGAGAACACCCGGACACCGTTCTTCGTGCAGGCGATTCTCTCGGCGTCCAACATCGGTTTCGCCTTTGCCTTGTCCTCGCTGGTCGATCCCATCAACGTCTCGACGATGTTGGCGCTCTCTTTCGGCGCGGCTTACTTCGTTGGCTCGGTGTTTTCGGCGACGCTTTTGTCGCGCGTGATCGGACCGGTATTCGATTCTGAGATGTGGCGCTTCGTGGTCCGAATGTTGGCGGCTTGCGCGGTTGCTGCCGCAATCATGCTCGCCGCGGCATACACCATAGATAGTCTACTTATCGACAAAGCGACATATGCTGGAGCAGCCCTCGCGGTGTTTGGAGGCGGCGTTCTCGGAGCCGGCGGTTTCGTCCTCGCGGCGAAGGCCATGCGTCTTGAGGAACTGAGCTATTTGGTCGATACGCTTCTACGTCGCCGAGCCGCACCGCAATAGTCGAGCGCCATCGCTAACATGGTCGGGCGGGGTGAACAGGAAGGGCATTGATGGGCGACAGGCGGCTATTGGCCTCCGGAGACGTCCTCGCCGACCGCTACGAACTCCAGGATCTGGTCTCTGAAAAGCTCGGCTCATCGACCTGGCGTGCGCACGACAACATCCTCAACCGAAACGTCGGCATAGAGATGCTGCCAAGTTCGGATCCGCGGGGAGAGCACTTTCTCGAGGCGGCCCGAGAGTCCACCGCAGTCACCGATCCTCGCTTCCTGCGAGTTCTCGATCTGATCGAGAATGAAAAGGGGCACAACCTGATCGTGCGTGAATGGGCCAAGGCCTTCCCCCTCGACCAACTGTTGCTCCAGTCACCCCTGCCGAACCGTCGGGCGGCCACAGTCGTTGCCGAGGTCGCCGAGGCTCTCGCACACGCACACGAGGTCGGCGTCTATCACCGTCGACTCACACCCCATCAGGTCTTGCTCAAGCAATCAGGAGCCGTCCGACTCGTCGGCCTAGGCGTCGCTTCGGCGCTATCGCCCGTCGGCACAAAAGAGTCCGTCCAGGACCTCCACGCCTATGAGCAGTCCGATGTTGATGCCCTCGGCAAACTTCTGTATGCGTGCCTGGTCAGTCGTTGGCCGGGTGCCCATACTGATGGCCTGCGCGCCGCTCCTACCGAGCACGGACGTCTTTTGCGTCCCCGCCAGGTGCGTGCGGGTGTCTCCCGGGACGTCGACGACGTGTGTGACCGCATCCTCGGGTCGCCCCCGCGCCACCACCTGATGCCTCTTGGCTCGGCACAGGCCGTCGCAA
The DNA here is from genome assembly GCA_039929755.1 of Aeromicrobium sp. GTDB lineage: Bacteria > Actinomycetota > Actinomycetes > Propionibacteriales > Nocardioidaceae > JACMOZ01. The sequence goes on from JBDSQP010000366.1 coordinate 6,249, forward strand.
GAACCCTGCGCCTGGCGGGCGAAGACGACAACATCCACGACGAGCAACCGAGTCTCGCCCGGATGTCCTCCCCTGACTTGCTGCGACTCGACCCGGTGATCGTGCCCGCTGGTCCGCCTCCGGGGATCACTCCCCGCCGCCGACCCAAAGCGTTCGAACCGGCCCCTCCAACCACCCTTGAGCGCAACATAGAGCGCGCGAAGTCGGCAACCAAGGGTGACCGTGCGCTCGTTCTCCTCGGGATTCTCGGCGCCGTGATCCTTGTCAGCGTTCTGGCGTTCCTGGTGGGGCGCGCCACCAACGTGATTCCCGGTTCGGTTGGCAAGTCCTCACCCCTTCGCGTTCTCCCGATTGTGAGCGCCGAGGACTTCGACCCTCAGGGCGACGACAAGTCCGAGAACCCCCGGCAGGCAAAGCTCGCGATCGATCGCGATGCCCTCACCGGTTGGCGTACCTCGAGCTACTTCGGCTCTTCCAGGCTCGGCGGCCTCAAGGACGGAGTCGGGCTCACGGTGGATCTGGGTGGCCAGCGCGAAGTAGACACCATCCGGATACGCCTGGCCGGCGGGCTGACCAGCTTTTCTGTATATGCGTCCACGTCCGATTCGAACGCTGCTCCGACAACCCTTCAGGGATTGAGGCGAATCGCCGTGGTCTCCAACGCGGGCAACGACTCGACCGTTTCGCTCCCGTCGGGGATTTCGACGCGCCATCTCGTCATTTGGCTGACTAAGCTCCCCAAAGTCTCTGAAGGCGCTTTTCGGGGCGAAATCAAGGAAATCTCGGTACGCGGCAAGTCCTGAGCGTGACCAATGGCACCGTTCCGAGCGTGAAATACAGACACCCTAGGATTTGTTGTACAGGTACCACGACGAAAGACTCCAAAAGAAAGCACAGCATGAGCGACGACGTACGCAATGTCATCATCATCGGCTCCGGCCCCTCGGGTTACACGGCAGCCGTTTATGCGGCCCGCGCCAACCTGAACCCACTGGTTTTTGAGGGCTCGGTGACTGCCGGCGGTGCTCTGATGACCACCACGGATGTCGAGAATTTCCCCGGTTTCCCCGACGGAATCATGGGCCCCGAGCTCATGGACAAGTTCCGTGCACAAGCCGAGCGTTTCGGCTCCGAGTTGATCTCCGATGACGTCACGGCGGTCGATCTTCAGGGTGATATCAAGACAGTCAGTCTTGCCGACGGCACTCAATACAAAGCCAAGGCCGTCATCCTCGCGATGGGTTCGGGCTATCGCAAACTCGAGATCGAGGGCGAAGAGCGACTCTCCGGCCATGGTGTGAGTTGGTGCGCAACGTGCGACGGATTCTTCTTCCGCAATCAGAACATTGCGGTAATCGGCGGCGGCGACTCTGCCGTGGAGGAGGCAACCTTCCTGACACGCTTTGCCGACAAGGTCACCCTGATCCACCGTCGCGACGAACTACGCGCCAGCAAGATCATGCAGGACCGGGCACTCGCCA
>JBDSQP010000367.1:0-5038 GCA_039929755.1 Aeromicrobium sp.
ACTGGGCGTCAAGCGTTTTGGCGGCCAGCTCGTCAACGCCGGCGAGATCATCGTCCGCCAGCGTGGCACGCACTTCCACCCCGGCACAAACGTCGGTCGTGGCAGCGATGACACGCTTTTCGCCCTCTCGGCCGGTGCCGTGGAGTTCGGCCGCCGTCGCGGCCGCAAGGTCATCAACATCGTTCCGGCCCCGGTCGACTAATTTCAGCAGACATTCCGTGAAGGGGTAGTCCGCAAATGCGGGCTGCCCCTTCACGCATTTGCACCCTGCTTCATTGCACTGTGTTTCATTGGTTCATTGACGCAGAGTTCTCGAATAGATAAGGAGCACGCTGTGGCCATTCCCAGTTTTGTCGACAAAGTGACGCTGCACATCTCAGCGGGCTCCGGCGGAAACGGCATCGCGTCCGTGCACCGTGAAAAGTTCAAACCGCTTGGTGGCCCCGATGGCGGCAACGGTGGTCATGGCGGCGACGTCATCCTTCGGGTTGGCGCCGACGTCACAACCCTCATCGACTTCCACCACGAACCTCATCGCCAAGGCGGCAGTGGCGGTCACGGTGCCGGCAACAATCGCAGCGGTGCCAACGGCGAGTCCCTGACACTCCGGGTCCCCGACGGCACAGTTGTACGTGATGAGGGTGGTGAGATCCTCGCCGATCTCATCGGACCGGGCACTGAAGTCGTCATAGCCGCAGGCGGGCGTGGTGGCCTCGGCAACTCGGCCCTGGCGTCGAGCAAGCGCAAAGCACCCGGATTTGCCCTCAAGGGCGAGCCCGGCGAAGAACTCACGATCTCCCTTGAGCTCAAGGTGGTCGCCGACATCGGCCTGGTGGGCTTCCCCAGCGCTGGCAAGTCGAGCCTTATCGCGGCGCTGTCGCGGGCACGTCCCAAGATTGCTGACTATCCGTTCACGACGCTGGTTCCCAACCTCGGCGTCGTCACCGCAGGTGAAACGACATTCACGGTTGCAGACGTCCCGGGGCTCATCGAAGGTGCCAGCGAAGGCAAGGGCCTCGGCCACGACTTTCTCCGTCACGTTGAACGTTGTGCCGCCCTCGTGCACGTCATCGACTGCGCAACCGTCGAGCCGGGCCGCGATCCGCTGACCGACCTCGACATCATCGAGAACGAGTTGGCCACATACGGCGGACTCGAAGACCGTCCTCGCCTCGTGGCACTTAACAAGACGGACGTTCCCGATGCCAAGGAGATCGCCGGCTTCGTTCGTGCCGATCTCGAGGCCCGCGGCCTCGACGTCTTCGATGTGTCTGCAGCGAGCCATGCGGGCCTTCGCGAGTTGACGTTCGCGATGGCCGGCATCGTGTCGTCCAAACGCGCGTCGACGCCCGTCGCTGAAGTCACCCGCATCGTCTTGCGTCCCAAGGCGGAAGCCGGTGTCGGAGACGAATTCACGATCGAACACATTGACAATCAGTGGATCGTGTCAGGCGAAAAGCCCATTCGATGGGTTCGTCAGACCGATTTCACCAACGACGAAGCCATCGGCTTCCTTGCCGACCGACTCAACCGTCTTGGAGTCGAGGACAAGTTGTATGCCCTGGGCGCCCGTGAAGGTGATGACATCGTCATCGGCGACGGCGCGAACGCAGTGGTGTTCGATTTCGATCCGCAGAACCAGGCAGGCGCCGAGATTCTGGGCCGTCGCGGCGAAGACATACGGTTCGACGACAACACCCGTCGAACGTCGAAGGAGCGCCGTGAGGACCTCGCGGCGGCCCGAGCCTTCGAAGCCGCTTCTCGCGAAGCCCTTGCCAAAGACCCCAACTGGATCCCGCCGGAGGAAGACTCCGTTGGGACCGTGAATTCGGGAACTTCGCCCTCCGAAGATGGCACACAATCCGGGGTCGAGGACTGAACTATGGCGCGCATTGTCGTCAAGATCGGCTCGTCGTCCCTGACGTCTACTCAAGGCCAACTTGATGACGCACGCCTGGACGCCCTCGTCGATGCGTTGGCCGAAGCACGTACTCGCGGCGATGAAGTCGTGTTGGTCAGTTCGGGCGCGATTGCAGCGGGGCTGAGTCCACTTGGCCTGCCTCGGCGCCCCCGTGACCTTGCAACACAACAGGCGGCCGCCAGCGTCGGCCAGGGATTGCTCGTCGCCCGGTATGCCAAGCGTTTCACTCATCACGGCATCGTCGTCGGCCAGGTGCTACTGACCGCCGACGACGTGACACGCAGAAGTCACTATCGCAACGCCTATCAAACGTTTGCGCGGTTGCTCGAATTCGGTGCGGTTCCGATCGTGAATGAGAACGACACTGTTGCGACGAGTGAGATCCGGTTCGGTGACAACGATCGACTGGCCGCTCTCGTCGCACATCTGGTTCATGCCGACCTGCTATTGCTTCTGTCTGATGTCGATGGCCTTTATGACGGGGACCCCTCCAAAAAGGGCACCAGGCTCATCGCCGACGTTCGTGATTCGGCCGAACTTGCCGACGTCGACATCAAGCGGCCCAGTGTCTCTGCGATCGGCACCGGCGGAATGGTCACGAAGGTCGACGCTGCCCGCATCGCGACCGAAGCGGGCATTCCCGTTGTCCTCACGTCGGCAACCCACGCATCCGAGGCTTTGGCCGGGGCGAAGGTGGGGACCCGTTTCCATGCAACCGGCCGTCGCCGGCCCACACGCCTTCTTTGGCTCGCCCATGCGAGCGTCGCGCTCGGTGCAGTCCACCTCGATGCCGGTGCGGTCAAGGCCCTCACCACCAAGCAGGCGTCGTTGCTGCCGGCCGGCGTGACCGGTGTGACAGGAACCTTTTCGGCCGGAGACCCCGTCGACCTGATCGATCCCGACGGCGAGGTCATCGCTCGGGGAATCATCAACTACGACAGCGCTGAGGTGCCAAAGCTTATCGGTCGCGGAACTCGTGAACTCGCAGCTGAGTTCGGCGCCGAGTACGAACGCGAGCTCGTGCACCGCGACGACCTGATGCTGATCTGACCTACGCGCTGCACCTAGGATTGATCCATGAAGCAACTGGTCCATGACGCTGCGCGGCGCTCTCGAGTTGCCGCCGCGACACTCGCTCAGACGCCCCGCGCCGCGAAGGATGCCGCGCTCAACGCCATGGCGGATGCCCTCGTCGCACACACCCCCGAAATTCTTGCGGCGAACGCTATCGACGTGGAAGCTGCGCGCGAAGCCGGTATCGACAAAGGGGTTATTGATCGCCTCCGGCTTGATGCTGAACGCGTCGCAGCCATCGCCGAGGGCACACGAGATGTTGCCGCATTGCCGGATCCGGTCGGCGAAGTCGTGCGAGGTTCGACTCTGCCCAACGGTCTTCAACTCCGTCAGATCCGGGTCCCCATGGGCGTAATCGGCATGATCTACGAAGCCCGCCCCAACGTGACCGCAGATGCCGCCGCGGTTTGCCTCAAGGCCGGCAACGCCGTGCTGCTTCGGGGCTCGTCCTCAGCTGCCCATTCCAATGAGGCGATCGTCGACGTCCTGAGGGAAGCGCTCGAATCGGCCGGCCTGCCCGCGGACGCCGTTCAAGGGATATCCGCCTCAGACCGGTCATCGGCAACCGAACTTATGCAGGCGAGGGGATTGGTTGATCTCGTCATACCTCGTGGAGGGGCTGGTTTGATCAAGACTGTCGTTGAGGAATCGACCGTGCCCGTCATCGAAACGGGTGTGGGCAATTGCCATGTCTATGTCGACGCAGATGCCGATCTCGACATGGCAATCGACATCGTGGTCAACTCCAAAACCGATCGCACGAGCGTGTGCAACTCGGCCGAGTCTTTGCTCGTCCACAAGGCGGTTGCGGACGCGTTCCTGCCGCGCGTGATCGCGGCCCTCAAGGAACGAAACGTGGTCATACACGGCGACGCGGAGTTCCAGGCAGTTGATGTCGATGTGGTGCCGGTGACGGCCGAAGATGATGACACCGAATTTCTCGACCTTGATATCTCCGCCCGCGTAGTGGACTCGATCGAAGACGCGATCGAGCACATTCGTGCGCATTCTTCGGGCCATACCGAGGCGATCGTCACACGCTCCCTCCCCGCCTCCCAACGGTTCGCGATGGGCGTCGATTCGGCGGCCGTCATGATCAACGCGTCGACACGTTTCACCGACGGTGGTGAGTTCGGTTTCGGTGCCGAAATCGGGATTTCAACCCAGAAGCTCCATGCGCGCGGACCGATGGGTTTGACCGAGATGACAACCACTACGTATGTCGTCACCGGGGACGGACATACCCGCTGAGGGATTCCGCGACGGGTGAAGCCACGGACGTCGGGGACTCACGATAGATTGAGCCCATGTCGATGAACCTTATGGCCGCCGAGAGCGCCGAAAAACTGCGTGACATCCACATTGATCCCTATGCGGTCGGCGCTATCGCCCTCATAATCCTGACGATTCTGATGCTTGGCCTGCTGTCGTTCGGCAAGGGTCGCGAACACTCCTGATGTGCCGATGAGCACGACCCGTCGCCGTGTCGGGGTCATGGGTGGCACATTCGATCCGATCCACCACGGACACCTTGTCGCTGCGAGTGAAGTCCAATCCTGGTTCGACCTCGATGAGGTCATATTCGTTCCCACTGGCCAGCCTTGGCAAAAAGCCGATCGGGCGGTTTCTGCTGCCGAGGATCGCTACCTCATGACGGTCATCGCCACAGCGGCAAACCCGCGTTTCGCTGTGAGCCGGGTTGACATAGACCGTGACGGCCCGACATACACGATCGACACCTTGAGGGACATCAAGGCCTCGCTTCCCGACGCCGATCTCTACTTCATCACCGGCGCTGATGCCATGGCCGCGCTTCTGACCTGGCGTGATCATGACGAGCTGTTCGCCTTGGCCCATTTCGTCGGCTGTACGCGACCCGGCCACGAGTTGGACGCCAAATCCCTCGAGGGATTGCCGACCGATCGGATCTCGATAATCGAGATCCCGGCGTTGGCGATCTCGTCCACCGACTGCCGACATCGAGTCGGGACCGGCGAACCCGTCTGGTACCTCGTGCCGGATGGTGTCGTCCAGTACATCGGC